>DATFVA010000145.1:0-3931 GCA_035260565.1 Ignavibacteriaceae bacterium
TTTTGAAACAGGAAATCGAAATTATATTAACTGAAAGAGAAGAATTATGGCACTCCTAATTACAGATGAATGTATTAATTGCGGTGCGTGTGAACCTGAATGTCCTAATACTGCAATTTATGAAGGCGGGGTGAACTGGCAATTAAATAAGGCATCCAAATCGCCTATATCAAACGACTATTTTTACATTGTCCCGGATAAATGCACCGAATGTGTTGGTTTCTACGATCAGCCCCAATGCATGAATGTCTGTCCCGTTGATTGCATAATTAAAGATCCGGATCACGTTGAGAATAATGAAGAACTATTGGCCAAAAAGGGAAAACTTGAACTTTTAGAAAAACAAAACGGATAATTTATTTGGAGCATGGAATGCAGAACATCATTACTGAACAATTAAACCTTGATAAAGGCCTGGTAAAAAATCTTTTAAATGATTATGAATACCAGTCCGAATCAATCACTATAAAGACAATTTCGAAAAATTCAGCTGGAAGCATAGTCTTATTTATTCTGGATAAAGAGCAGGGACTAATAGAACATGCAGCCTCTTCTAAAGCGTTAGCATACCTGCTTGAAGGAGAAATCAATTTCACCATTTCAGGGCAGGAGTACAAACTTAAAAAGGGAGATATTTTAACTCTTCCGGCTAAAGTACCGCACTCGCTTATTGCATCTGAAAAGGCAAAAATGCTATTAGTTATCATTTAAAGACAGAAATGCAAAATAATACTTCCGTTAAGTGCGGTAAGTTGCAAAAATTCAATCTATAATATTATCTAATCAGGAGAACTCTATGAGATCGATAAAAAAAATATATTTTATACTGATAATCACTATAATTACATTTCTGATGGTTCAGTGCGGCGAAAATAAAAATAGTAATGATTTGCAGCATCCCGAAAGTGAGAACACCGAAAGCACCGATGTAAATGTTTTGAAAGGAGACGCAGTGAATGGAAAAATACTTTTTGATCAGACATGCTCAGCGTGTCATGGTATAGATGCCAAAGGGCTGCCAAACCTGGGCAAGGATTTAACAACAAGTAATTTTGTTAAAAACGAATCCGGCAAAGAACTTCTTGCATTTATTAAAAAAGGCAGACCCGTTGACGATCCATTAAACACTACCCATGTTGCAATGCCTCCGCTGGGTGGAAACCCATCGCTTAAAGATCAGCAGATAAAAGATATAATTGCATATATGCGAAAATTAAATAAGTAAAAAACTAAATATTTATCCTATCCTGAAAAAAATTTGCACCGTTAATCAAGGCATGATTTTATATATGCAGCTGGCGTAATTTGGTTTTGCCTGGGAAGTCTCTGGTCACTCCGGATGGTTCGCGATACGGTCATCCCTGCTTGGTACGGCTTAGCTGGCAGCCAAATTTTGCGTCGGTAATATTATTTAATCAGCTTTATTTTTTGATAAGATTTTAGTACAATATTGCCAGTTATTACCAGAAATTAATTGGTGCGGGGTTTTTATGGGACTTTCTGTTTACCGGTTTTTTCTTTTCTTCGTAGTTCTTGCTTCTTTCAATATCTGCACTTTTTCGCAGCACAAATGGGAACGGCTGCCATCGCTCTAAAATCCCAGGGAGTTCCCGTGAAGTTAAACCTGCATAATTCTGGCCTGACATTTTTGTCAAATGTACATATTTTCAACAGGCGAAAATTGCATATTTCGGCCATTTTAGCAGTGTCTCATTTTGAGTCCTCCAGGCCTTTAAAAGGCCTCCCACAAGCCTCGAAATACGGTGTAAATTAGAGTACTGACATTTTGTCAGTTTGATGAAATTCTCATCACTTAAAATTCACTTAAATTTATAACGATCTGACGCCATTGAACCCGCAGTTTTTTTTAACTGAGTTTAAAAAAGAAATCCCCGAAAATAAAGTTTTATCTTCGGGGCTATAGAGCTGGTGATGGGACTCGAACCCGCAACCTATTGATTACAAATCAATTGCTCTACCAATTGAGCTACACCAGCGAGAGATGGTTGATGTATGATGTACAGCATCATACACGTTCATTTAAGAGCTCCAAAACTAATATAATTTCGTTTTCTATGCAACAGTACTCAGGCCGTTATACCAGGCGGAGAATCTTTCCAATCACTAATCTTAAGTGAATAACAAATATTCTTTACAGTTTCTCTAATACAGTCATTATTTCTTTAACCTCCTGTAGCAAATCCGGGGTAAAGAGTCATTCCACCGTCAATATAAATGCTGGTACCATTAATATAATCTGCCTGATCTGATGCCAGCCATACGGCAGCTCTGCCAATATCTTCAACTTCACCGATTCTTCCATATGGGATTAATTTCATTAATTCATTATAAGCCTCCGGAGTTTCCCAAACCTTGGTATTAATTGGAGTTCTAATTGCACCCGGGGCAATACTGTTTACCCTGATTCTAAAAGGTGCAACCTCCTGGGCTATACTTTTCATCAGCATCATTATTCCCCCCTTCGACGCAGCATAATTTGCATGTCCGGCCCAGGGAATAATCTCATGTACTGAACTGATATGAATTATTTTACCTGCAGCTACAGAAATTTCTTTTCTGACACCTCTTCTCTTAAATTCTTTCACTGCTTCACGTGCGCATAAAAATTGACCGGTAAGATTAACACCAATTACTTTATTCCATTGAGTTAATGTCATTGCATCAAAAGGTGCATCCTGTTGTAGTCCTGCATTATTGATTAGTATATCGATTGTCCCAAACTCATTTACAGCAGTATTAAACATTAGGACGACTTCATCCTCATTACTCACATCAGCTTTATAAGCAAAAGAATTGACTCCCATTTTTTTTAGACCTTCAGTAAGCTCCATTGCTGAGTCTTCATTAGAAATATAGTTTACAACGATGTCAGCTCCCGCTTTCGCTAACGCAAGTGCAATACCTTTTCCTATTCCGGAATTTCCGCCGGTAACAAGTGCTTTTTGTCCCTGTAATAATTTTGGAACCTCAATTAAGGGTAATTGAACTTCAGGTAAATTTTTGATTTCATTTGACATTAGTTTCACCTCTAAAATTATTTGTTTTTTGGCTGCAGCAGCTTTGCAATCAATCCAGTCCACCCGGTTTGATGAGAAGCTCCGAGCCCTCTTCCCTCATCTCCATGGAAATATTCATAAAATAAAATATAATCTTTAAAGTAGGGATCGGTTTGGAATTTATTATTAGTCCCGAAGACAGGTCGTTGACCTTCTTTGTTCCTGATATAGATTTTTTTCAACCTGTTTGTAAGTTCAACCGAAATCTCTTTAAGTGTATGGTACTTTCCAGAACCCGTTGGATATTCAACCTTGAAATCATCGCCGTAATAATGATGAAACCTTTGAAGGGATTCTATTATTAAAAAATTCATCGGAAACCAGATCGGTCCGCGCCAGTTTGAATTACCGCCGAATAAACCGGTCTCTGATTCAGCCGGTTCATAATTTATTATAAAAGTATTGCCATCGCCCTTAAAAATATATGGATTGTTTTGATGGAACTTCGATAAGGCCCGAACTCCATAATCAGATAAGAATTCTGTTTCATCCAGCATTCTTTTTAAAATTCTTTTTAAACGATGACCCCGCAATAATGAGAATAATCTTCTCTCTCCTTTCCCTTTTATATTCCATCTTGATACAAGATTGGAAAGATCCGGTCTATAGTTTAAAAACCAATCCATTCTTTCTGCAAATTCAGGGCAATTCTCGATAATATCAGGTTCAATTACTTCAACAGCAAACAATGGAATCAAACCTACCATTGAATGTATCTTTATTCTGCTGCAACCATTATAGGAATTAAGTATATCATAATAAAATTCGTCATCTTCATCCCAAAGATTTATTCCTTCCCCTCCTAAATTTGTCATAGCTCCCGCTATATATAAAAAATGCTCTAAAAATTTTGT
>DATFVA010000146.1:0-8489 GCA_035260565.1 Ignavibacteriaceae bacterium
ACTTTCATTCACCATTTCACAGAATACACACTGGTCCTCTTCATCCTTGTGCTTGAAAGAATCAATATATTGTGACCGCCAGGGAGACCAGAGTTTTTCCATAATACTGAATATTTATTTGCTGCTGTTTTGCATTTGTCGTACATGTAGAGCGAAACAACATTTCGCTTTACAATGAGAGCGAAACAGCGTTTCGCTTTACATTAATTTCCTTCTTCCCGCGACTTATTATATTCTTCTATAATTTTCTGTTCTACTTCTTTCGGCATCTCTTCGTAATATGCAAACTTACGGGAGTGTACACCACGACCTGAGGTAAGACTCCTTAACTGAGATGAATATTTATATAATTCAGCAAGCGGTATATAAGCTTTTATCTTTTGAAAATGACCGTCCGATTCCATACCAAGGATCTTACCGCGTCTGCTGGATATATCACCCATAACATCCCCCATAAATTCTTCGGGGACGGTGACTTCAATCTCATAGATCGGCTCCAGCAGCACCGGCTTAGCTTCCATAAATCCCTTCCTGAAACCCTGGGATGCAGCAAGCTTAAATGACATTTCATCAGAATCCACGTTATGATAAGTTCCGTCAAACAAAGTTACTTTTACATCTACAACCTGGTTGCCGGAGATAACTCCTTTATTCATGGTATCCTGAATACCTTTTTCAACCGCCGGTATAAACCTTCCGGGAACCACACCGCCAACTATGGCATCAACAAACTCAAACCCTTTTCCTCTGGGCTGCGGCTCCATTTTGAAATGTACATGACCGTACTGGCCTCTTCCGCCGGATTGTTTTTTGTGCTTATATTCCACATCGTTGACTGTGCCTTTGATTGTTTCCCTGTAAGGCACTCTTGGTTCAACAAGGTCAACTTCCACACCGTAACGTTCTTTAAGTCTTTTAACGGCCAACGATAATTGCAGTTCGCCCTGGCCTGATATAATGGTCTGAGAAATTTCCGGATCGAACTTCACGCTGAATGAAGGATCTTCTTCGTGAAGCGTGTGTAAACCGGAGGCAATTTTATCTTCATCTCCTTTTGCTTTTGGTACAATCGCTCCCCTTATGACAGCAGACGGAAACTCAATCTGCTTCAGGACTACAGAAAATGATTTTGAGCTAAGAGTATTATTGGTATGCGTATCCTTAAGTTTTACAACCGCTCCAAGGTCGCCTGCTACGAGCTGGTTAACATCTTTCCTGTTATGTCCGTTCAATATTGAAAGCTGACTAAGTCGTTCTGATTTACCATTGGTTTCATTCAGCAGATCAAGTCCTGTGTTTATGGATCCCGAGTATACCTTAAAAAGTGAAAGTTCACCGACATGCTGTTCCGAAATCGTCTTAAAAATAAAAAGAACCGGTTCACCGGAAGCTTTGGGTAATACTTTTACGGTCTTATTATCTCCTTTTATGGAAGCTTCCTCTCCGCCGCGGTCAGTGGGAGAAGGTGAATAAGATGATATAAAATCGAGAAAATTATTTATACCGATGCCTTTGGATGAAGATACCGCAAATACGGGAGTTAAACTCCTTTTTAGAAGGGCTGCCTTTATTCCTGCCTGCAGGTCTGATTCAGGCAGGGTACCTTCCTCAAAATATTTATTCATTAATTCTTCTGTAGTCTCGGCAACTTTCTCAATAAATTCTGTCCTGTAGGATTCAGCATCGTCCTTAAGGTCGGCTGGTATCTCTTCTTCGGTGACTTTTTTACTGCCGGGTTCGCCATACCTGTATAGCTTCATTTTAATTATATCTATAACGCCGTCGAAGTTAATACCTTCAGAAACGGGAATTGTAACTGCAATGGCTCCGCTGGTCAGCCTTTCTTTCGCCTGCTGCAGCGTATTCTTAAAGGTGCTATGCTCATTATCTACTTTGTTTATTACAATAGCTGTCGGCAGGTTGAATTCATCTACAAATTTGCCGCTGGATTCAGACCCAACCTCAACTCCTTCTGCCGATTTCAATACCATCACCGCCATGTCGGCTACACGCATAGCTGATTTAACATCGCCTATAAAATCAGAATATCCCGGAGTGTCGAGGATATTTATTTTTGTATTATTCCATTCACAATGCATTAAAGATGTAGATATGGAGATCTGCTTATCTATTTCATTGGGGGTATAATCAGAAATAGTATTCCCTTCGGCTATACTTCCGATCCTGTTTATTTCATTAGATGTAAATAATATTATTTCAGATAGGGTGGTCTTGCCGCTGCCCTGGTGACCGATAAACGTAATATTCCGAATTGCTTCAGTACCGTACTCTTTCAAGGGATTTCCTCCTTAGATTCAAGGTGAGAAGGTTTATGTTATTGTTATCATTTTTTGTAGGTTTTCCAGAAGGTATTGATTCCATTAGAAACAGCGGAAAGATTTTTCAACAGCCCATTTACAGGCTTTTCCAGACCTTCCCTCAGCTGCTCTTCTAATGACAGAATCGTCTCAACCCTGTCTTTAACCTTTCCTATAATTTCCTTTACCGTTCCTACCTGCTCTTTCGCTTCGGCAGATAAGTCGTTTAATTTTTCGCTCAGCTCTGTCGCAGTAATTATCAGAGGTTTTACCTGTACTGATAAATCATTGATATCCGACTGCATATCCTTGATTGAATCGGCAATCTTATTGATATAAAAGATCAATGCAAGGCAAAGGATGGAAGCTGATGCCAAAAGAATTATATAAAAGATGCTAACGGTATCCATTAGTATCTTTTACTTAACTTCTTTTAGTTTCTTTATAAGCATCGACGCCGGCTTTAATAGCTGTTTTCATCTTAGCTGATTCCTGGTCGATTGTTTCCTTTCCTTTGGCAACATAGCCTTCGGCTTTAGATTTTGCATCATTAAAAATTCTTTCAGCGTCCTTTAACAGTTCCTCTGATTTTACCCTGGCGTCACTGATAAGTTTTTCTGATTTTTTCTTGCCGTCATTGATAAGATCTTTGGCCTTATTCCTGGCTTCTGAATAGTACTTTTCGACATCGTCATAATATTCATCAGTCTTGCTGCGGATATCCTCTCTCAATTCCCGCCCGGATTTGGGAGCATATAACAATGCCAAAATAGCACCTACTGCACCCCCTGCTAAAAAACCTAATAACAAACCTTTTCCTGATTTTTCCTGAGACATATATAACTCCTTTTTTTATATATATTTGACTCTTAAAAATATAACATGCTACCTTCTGAAAATCAAGAAAACACTCTTGATCTGAGACATAATGAGCACATTTTAACCGCAAACAATCGAAATATCTATTTAATCCTTCACTCGAATACTTATCTACAGAACATTACCGTCCGGTGATTGATTCGAGTGTTACTTTACCAAATCTTCTCTGATACAAAGTTACGCTTATTATACCAACAAGTACAGCAAACCACAACGTTACTACTCTGACTATAAATGTGGATGCGACAGCAATCTCTTTGGGAGCACCTTCACGGATCAGAAGAAAGGTCAGCGATCCTTCCGTTACTCCCAATCCCGCAGGCAGCATTGTAACCGCCCCCGCAATTGTTGCAAAACAATAACTGAATGTCGCCCATAAAAGACTTACATCAATGCCAAAATTAATCAGAATTAAATAATATCCCAAACACTCGAAAAACCATGAACCGAAGCTGAGCAGAGTCATTTTTATCAAGGGCACTGGTCTCAGCAGCAGGTATGAACTTTCGTAGGCACTGTGAATGCCTGTAAGATGTTTTTTAAGAAACGAGCTTTTCTCCAGGAGTTTCAGCAGCGGCAGGGCAAGTCTTTTAGAGCTGATAATAACCACGACCAGGAAAAAGAAAACCGATACTGCAATGACCACGCTTCGGCCGTAATTGTATACGTAAGCTCCTATAAGTGCAAGGAACAGAAGTGATATAAAGTCTGTTATCCTTTCGGCAAAGATCACTGGAATAGTCCTGCTTACAGGAGTCTGGTTCAGTTCTTTTACAAGGTATGATTTCAGCAGTTCTCCCATCTTTCCGGGAGTTACGCTCATTACAAGTCCCGACATGAATATCGACAGCGAGTCTACCTTACTGATTTTAACTTTTATAACCGACAGGTAATAATCCCATTTGAAGAATCTGCAGAAGTAATTAAGAAGCGAAAGCACAAGCAGGAGCGGCAGCAGAAGCCAGTTGAATTCTTCAAAGGCCTTTAATACCTGGTCGAAATCTGCATAAATGGTAAATGCAAGGTACAGAAGGCCGGCAGCGGCAAGCGATAAGAATATTTTTTTTCTAAGTTTCTGAAGCAATTAAAGTACTTTCAAAAGGTTGGTATATAAGCGGGAAACCGGGAGTCCCACCACATTGTAATAATCGCCATTTATTTTTTTTACGAAAACGGCGCCGAAATCATCCTGAATTCCGTAAGCCCCTGCTTTATCCATCGGACTACGGGTTTTCACATAATCCTGAATTTCTTTTTTTCCCAGTTCACGGAAAGTTACCTTCGTCTTTACATAATCTACTATTGTTTTCTCTTTCCTCGTATTGCAGACAGCAAATCCAGTATACACGGTGTGTATTTTCCCGCTAAGTATACTCAGCATTTCCTTTGCCTCATTTTCATTTCCCGGTTTTCCCAGAATTTCGCCGTCAAGAACCACTGTGGTATCTGCGGTAATGATAATTCCTTCGTCTATGGATTTCCTTGCTTCTGCCAGTTTTTCAGCCGCAAGGCGTTTCACCATTTTCAAAGGACTTTCATTCCCCTGCCTGCTCTCATCAATTTCAACTGAGATTACTTTAAATTTCAGGTTCATCTGCTGAAGAAGTTTTTTCCTCCTGGGCGACCTGGACGCAAGGTATATAAGCGGATGGTTACTGATCATTATATTTTTCTATTTTTGTTCCGGGGTAATAAAACGATAAGATCTCTTCGTGGGTTCTTCCTTCTTTCGACTGTTCAAGGGCTCCCCACTGACAAAGTCCCACACCATGACCATATCCTCTCCCATTAATAATAATATCATCGCCTTTCCTTGCGACCGTAAAAATATTGCTTTCCAGTATTGAGTTTCCGGAGGTCTTGAGCACATACCTGATATTATTGCCGTACAGACTTACCGATTTCGGATTGTTATGATTATCGGTCAGATCGATTACAAGTTCATTTATCCTTCCTGATCTAAAGGTACTGTTGATGTTTATATTTTGGATTTTGCAGCCCGAATTATCAAGATATCCCGCAGAAACCAGTCGTTCTATAAACTTAGCCTCCGGAAATGTTTCAGTCCATGTAAATTTAGGAGATATGGAACAGTAGGGCTCATCACCGTCCTTTACTCCCTTCAGATAAGGAAGGTCGACGTTCTTAAAAACATTTGCTGCATCTTCCGTATGTCCTCCGCAGGTAGAGGAATAAAATGTAACTGCAGGCTTATCGTCATACGTCAGTATCAAACCCCGTGTTTCGTCAACCACATTATTTATTATTTCTTTTTCTATACCGCTTCCGCCGTAAACCTGATCGCGTGTATCTGCAAAAACATCGAACAGCTTTTTATTTTCTTTCAGCTTCGTAATAGTATATGTCCTTGCACAGATAGTAAAAGCTTTAAGGGCTTCATAATATTCATTCCCCCGTCCGCTGGGCATTTCCTTAGGGATAACTCCTTTTAGATATTCTTCCAGGGATAACTCATTTATAATGTGTATACCTGAACCATCAGGGACAATGTTTATAGTGCCGCGGTAGGCACCACCTCTATATGCAACCGGATCTTCATTTGATCGTGAGGTCAACTGAAAATATTTTCCGCTGAAGTTTTTATCTCCAATCACCACTTCAACTTCATCGTTATTATTGGAAATTACCAGCTTGTTTCCCGGATTTACGAGGGCCAGATATGAATCCCCGTTCTTCAGATAAAATGGCGCCTCACTAATAAATTCATAACTACCAGGCTCCTCATCAAGAAGAACCCGTATCAGACTTCCTGCTGCAGTAGTACGTTTATATGATTCTTTCGATCCCGAACAGCTGTTAAGGAACAGGATTAAAAGTATGAAGAATGGGATAAGGTATATTTTTTTCATCAAATCTTTTTTTTACGAAGCACAAAGATAAGGGAATGAGAGGTAAAAATTAAAGGGATTCTGAGAAACCACACTACTTATCCTGCCCCCAAGTTCTCATTGCAGCTAAAGCCATTGGTTAGTGAGAGCCCGTGGATGTACGGGGAATCCAGCAGCTAATGCCATAGGGTAATGAGAGACTCTGAATGAAGGGGGAATCCAAATACTGAAGCAATGGTTAAAGAATTGTTTGCGGAGGGACTACCGGAACATTGCCTTAATACTTCCCCAGGTTCTTTTGACGCCGGAGATGTTTGGAGAAACTGAAACTTCCGATGAGTAGGTATATGATCCGTCCTTATCGACGATCTTCAGCCTATATACAAATATCGGGTTGGTCATTTTATATGCAGCCTGGTCTAAATAAGTATAAACAGAGTTGTCTCCGGTCGGATTGATGACAGCCAAATCTGCAAACTGACTATCGGGGGTTCTTCTTTGAGCAATAAAATTGGCAAGGTTGGTTTCAGTTGTAGTCTTCCACTCAAGCTTTACATTTTCTCCTTCCGCATGAGCGTGGAAATAGTCAAGTAAAGCCCCGGCAAAAGCAGTGGATATAAGGATAAGAAGTGAGAAAATAAGAGTAAATCTATTATTCATAGTCAAAATATATTTTATGCCCGGGTGAATGTCAACACTTATGCCAATTATTTCGATTGAATTTATGGCCTTATTTACTCAGAAACAACGTATTAATCTATAGGCAAAGATCAGCATTATTCCCATTATTAACAATATTTAATCTAAAATTTTCCCTTAAATGTGATTGATTAACAAGCAGTGAATGAGTTATGGCAAAATGGATTAAAGTTCAAATATTTCACCTCCTGATCCTCAATCAATCAGCAAGACTCTCTCTCTAATTTTCTTATCAAGTGATTTGTTACATACTCTTTTTCTGCCATTCCCCTTTTTCGTATTTTTTATAAATAACAGAAGTATAGATTAAAATGTACACAGGCAATGCAGTCCACGCCCAGGTTAATCCCCCATCGAGTACAACTCCGAAAAGGTAGGCAAGAGGGACAAAGATGAAAAGATTTGTTATGACTTCCGACTTCATTACAAAGAAAGTTTTGCCTGCAGCCTGTAGTCCGTTTGCCAGTACAACGCCTATTGCATAAAATATCTGCGCGAAACCTGCAATCCTCAGCGCAGGCTTTGCAACTTCAATAATAGACTGATTATTAGTGATTATGAGAAGTACATATTGCGGGATTGCTATAAATATTATTCCAAGGATCAGAGTATAATAACTAGCGATTTTTGCAGTTTCGAAGCCGTATATTTTAGCGATCCGGAACTTACCGGAACCCAGGTTATTACCTACAAGGGTCTGTACCGCTATACCGAACCCGAAACATGGCAGGAATGAAATAAACAAGGTGCTGATTATTGCCTGCGAGGCAGCCTGCTGTTGTGTTCCGATTATACCTGTGATAACTATGAAAAGAAGGAAGCCGATAAGTATAAATATATTTTGAAATGAAACCGGGAGAGAAATTTTATAGATCTTCATAATAAGATCAAAGTTCAGCCTGAAATTCCTGAATGGGTGAAATTTGTGCCTGTATACGGGAGTCATCAATACAGAAGTATAGAATATAAAATCGAAAGATGTAGCAAGAGTTGATGCAAATCCTGCTCCTGCAAGCCCCATCCTCGGCATACCAAAGTTTCCGTAAATGAAAATATAATTGAAAAATATATTAAGGAGGTTTGTAATCACGCCGGAGAACATGAATATTTTTGTTTTGCTGATCCCAAAATAAAATCCCCGGTAGGATACGCTAATCAGAAAAAACGGAATACCAAGGAACCTGTAGAAGATATACTGTCCCGCATAATTGCCTACCACCTTATCCGCTGCAAAAAAATCAGCTATCTGGTAGGCGGCAAGCACGCCGATTGCCGCAACGATAATGCCTATAATAAAACCTATGATCAGTGAATTTGTAAGGGCAAGACTGCATCCGTTATAGTCGTTTTCTCCATATTTTCTTGCTACAATTACGTGTGTGCCTGTAGCAAGACTTGAAAAAAAACTAACCAGCGCCCAGGTGGCAAGTACCCCGATTCCCATAGCGGCAAGCGCATAAGTTGCCTCTTCTAATCGTCCCACCATTGCTGAATCAGTTAATGAGACCACCATCTGCGTAGATAATCCTGCAATAGCAGGAAGGGCAAGTTTAAGTATAGCCCTATAAAAGCTGTTAACAGGAAGAATTTTCATCGGAAGTAAAGATAGGAAAAATTAGGGAATTTGCAGATTGGCAGACCTGCGAAAAGTGTATTTATTAAGCCGAACAGCGTACGACTTTAGAAGGTTTATTTAAGCCGAACAGCGTTCGGCTTTACAGAGGGTTTATTTAAGCCGAACAGG
>DATFVA010000147.1:0-8220 GCA_035260565.1 Ignavibacteriaceae bacterium
GGCGTCAGCATTCAATAATATTTTTATAATGCTCGTGTATTTTATACTGGGATTCCTTTTTTACACAGCTTTATTTGTAGGGATTGGTTCGATTGTCACCACCGAACAGGAGGCCCAGCAGATAACAAGTTACCTGAGCCTGGTATTAGTACTGCCCATTGCAATTTCGGCATCTGCTATTTTTAACCCGGATTCACTGCTGGTTGAGATACTTTCATTTATCCCTTTAACCATTCCTGCGATTATGCTTTTGAAAATTAATGTGGTTAATGTTCCGACTGCTGAAATATTATCAACGATTATAATTATGGTTGCTTCTATTTATATTACTATATTCGCTGCATCAAAAATATTCAGGATCGGAATACTTTCGTATGGAAAAAGACCCGGAATAAAGGAGCTCATCTCCTGGATAAAAGAAAAATAATCCACAATTAAGAGGAACAGTGCTTTTTATTGCTTCATTATTTGCAGCTATTATACCTATGTTCACCTACCTGCTGATTATATGGCGGACGGACAGGTACGACCGTGAGCCGTTCAGTCTTATAATTATCAATTACATTTATGGAGCGGTAGGGGCAATACTGCTGGCAGTAATAGGAAGTGAACTAATCGCTGCAATGATATCCTATATTCTTCAAAATGAAGAGATGATGCTCAGGATACAGACAATCTTTGTAGCACCGGTTGTTGAAGAAACAACCAAGGGCTTTTTTCTTTTCCTGATGGTAGCTAACAAAAAATTTGATAACATTACAGATGGAATAGTATACGGAGGGGCTATAGGTCTTGGTTTCGGAATGACGGAGAATTTTTTTTATTTCGTTTTTTATTCTCATTCCTTTCAGGACTGGCTGAGCATTGTAATTATCAGAACATTATTTTCCGGAGTAATGCATTGTGTGTCTACCGGAACTCTCGGTGCTTTTTTAGGATATGCAAAATTTAAAAGCGGAATAATTAAAATGACATTTCCCCTGATAGGGCTCGGTGCTGCAATGTTCATTCATTTTTTGTGGAATCTTTCTGTGAGTTTTGATTCGACTGCAATGTTAGGGTTTTTATTTTTGATAATTACTATTGCGATATTTGTTACGGTATTTTCAATTTCACTGATGGGAGAAAAAAAAATTATCCTCAGGGAGCTGCAGACTGAGAATGAAAACGGGCTGATTCCTCAGGAACATCTACTGATCCTGAACTCAAACAGGAGAAATAAACCCGGCTGGATTGATGAAAGCATACGTAAATTATATATTAGGGCTGCAATAACTCTTGCATTCAGAAAATTGCAGTCAAGAAATTCAACCGGTGTAAGTAAAAACTACTATGATCAGGACATTGAACATTACAGAAAATTTATCCGGAATTTAATATCAGGGACAGCTAATCCAAATGACTAAATCTAACTCGTGTATCTGTCTCCTCCCTCTTTCACCAGTTTTCACCACAGGCGCTGCTCCTGTTTTTGAAACATTCACCCCGGAATATTCTTCACAGTTGTATTCAATACTTTATGAAAACTATATGGGGATTTTTCAGGAACTAAATGATATTTCAACAGTAGTTTATTGTCTTGATGAAAATGACAGAGAGATACCTAAGTGTATAGCAGAAAAATTCACCGTAAGACAATGGATTAATACTTCCGAAATAAATGCTGAAATAAAAAACTTAAATGATAAATATTTCAAGAGATTCCATAGCAACATAATTATATTTGCACATTCTATCGGCGTGTCAGGGCAGGATGTTAAAAAGATTTTTTCTTTACTTGAGATGGAGGATGAATCTCTGCTTATAGGAAGGGATAACGATGAAAGAATTGCATTGCTTGGATTTAATACATATAACGAAGAATTAATGGGGAATATTTTTGAAGACAGGAATCATTATAATGAGATGCTGATTAAAGCGAGCAAACATGAGAATTTCGTTCATACATTGAATAATTTTATGCTGATAGAATCCAGGGAAGATTTCAAAAAACTGTACTCTGAACTTTCAAAAAAAGAAAGTCTTACATACTGCAATCAGGATATTCATGAAAAATTCACGCACCTGTTTATAGAGTATAAGGATTTACTGAAATGAGCAGAGCAGGTATATACGGGGGGACCTTCGACCCTGTTCATAACGGTCATCTCATTACGGCTCAGTGTGTGAGAGAACTCCGCAGCCTGGACAAGGTTATATTTATTCCGAACCGCATTTCACCGCTTAAACAGGAATTAAAGGTATCTGAACCTGAGCACAGAATGAATATGCTCAAACTGGCTATTAAAAATATACCTTATTTTGATCTTTCAGATTTTGAAATTAAAAGGAAAAATGTATCATATACTATCGACACACTGCACAGGATTAAACAGGATTATGAGGAAATTGAACTAATTATCGGTGCCGACAATATTAATACATTTGACAGGTGGAAATCACCCGAAGAAATAATTGAACTTGCGACGCTGCTTGTTTTAAAACGCAGAACTGAAAACGAACCAGACGTTCATAATAAGTTTATTAAGGATGCAGTTTTACTTGAAACTCCGGTAATCGATATCAGCGGGACAGTGATAAGAGAGCGGGTAAGGCGCGGACTGCCGATAGATTTTCTTGTACCGCAGGATGTAATGAAATATATTTATGATTTAAAATTATATAAGGACTTATAATGAAAATTCTGGTAACAGGAGGAGCGGGTTTTATTGCCTCGCATATTGCTGATGCTTTTATTGAAGAAGGACATTCGGTTCATATCATTGATAATCTTTCGTCAGGGTTTGAAAAAAATATTAATCCAAAGGCTTCCTTTATCAAAGCTGATATCAGGGATAAATCGCTTTCTAAAATATTTGATAAAGAAAAATTTGACGTCATTAACCACCACGCTGCACAAATGGATGTAAGGCGCTCGGTTGCTGACCCTGCCTATGATGCCGATATAAATATACTGGGAACGATAAATCTCTTACAGAATGCTGAAAAATATAAGGTTAATAAATTTATGTTTGCTTCCACAGGAGGAGCCATTTACGGGGAACAGGAATATTTTCCTGCAGATGAAAAACATCCGACATCACCTCTTTCCCCATATGGAATTTCCAAATTATCAGTTGAAAAATATTTATTCTTTTATAAGGCACAGTACGATCTTAATTATTCAATACTACGCTATGCAAATATATACGGACCACGACAAAACCCCCACGGTGAAGCAGGCGTAGTTGCCATCTTTTCCAAAAAACTTCTGAATGGCGAGCAGCCGGTTATTAATGGAGACGGCAAGCAGACACGTGATTACACATTTGTTAAAGATGTTGTTAAAGCCAACCTTATAGCTTTAAATGATAATGTCTCTGATATTTACAATGTGGGAACAGGCAGAGAAACTGATGTAAACGAACTTTTCAATATGATAAATAAACTTGCCGGTAAAGGTCAAGCAGAAAAACATGGACCTGCAATGCCCGGTGAACAAATGAGAAGTGTTATAACTTCTGAAAAATTAAGGCTAAAATTCGGCTGGTCTCCTGCAACTCCCATCGCAGAAGGACTAAACAACACGGTTAAATACTTTAAGGAAAATTTATAGTACCAATGTCTGCTAATCTATTACTCGAAAAATTACTCGAAGGTGACAGACGGAGTATAGCGAGAGCTATTTCTGTTGTCGAATCCAACGACCGCGGATCTTCTGAATTGCTTAAATCGATATATCCCGTAACGGGCAAAGCTTACAGGATAGGTATAACAGGACCTCCCGGTGCCGGTAAAAGTACGATCACAAACCAGGTCACAAAATATTTCAGAAAAAACGGGAATAAAGTAGCCATTATAGCTGTCGATCCCACAAGTCCCTTTACCGGAGGTGCGCTGCTGGGCGACCGGGTGCGGATGAATGATATAGGACAGGACCAGGGAGTATTCATAAGGAGCATGGCCACACGAGGCAGTCTTGGCGGGCTGAGCAGAAAAGCTATAGATGCCGCTGACGTCCTCGATACAGCAGGATTTGATTATATAATTCTTGAAACTGTAGGCGTTGGACAGTCGGAACTGGACATTGCCAACGCAGCCGATACGACTATGGTTGTTTTAGTACCGGAATCAGGCGATGCAGTTCAGGCGATGAAAGCAGGACTTATGGAAATAGCCGATTTCTTTGTCGTGAATAAATCCGACCGCCCAGGATCAGAACAGGCTGTTGCCGCTTTAAGAACTATCCTGATGATGAAAGACCATGATGAGAATACATGGATGCCGAACATCATAAAATCTGTTGCCATTGAAAACAAAGGAATAACCGAAATAGCAGAAGAGATAGAAAGGCACAGAAATTATTTAAATGAAAAGAACCAGTTTGTAAAGAGGCGCGAAGAAAGAACAAAGGTAAGGATCAAAAGTATTGTAGAAGAAAAAATAAGGGAAGAATTATGGAGCGGAACTGGTGAAAAATCATTAAATTCGTCTATTGATAAGGTTGTTCTTGGAAATCTTTCACCCTATCACATCGCTGAAGAAATTATAGAAAATTATAAAAATCAGGGTTAATAAAAAATAGGAGAGTTATATGGAAGTTTTAGAGAATCCATTTCTGGCTGAACTGACTGAAAACCAGCAGATCATAAAAAAGACCGTGCGTGATTTTGCTGAAAAAAATATTCGTCCCGTAGTCATGAAATACGATGAGTCGCAGGAATTTCCTATGGATATTATCAGGCAGCTTGGAGAGCTGGGATTTATGGGAGTAATTTTTCCGGAAGAGTACGGAGGAGCCGGGCTCGGATATGTAGAGTTTGCGATGATTGTTGAGGAACTCGGGAGAGTAGATCCCTCAATTTCTCTATCAGTTGCGGCTCACAACGGGTTAGGAACAAATCATATATTCCGGTTCGGAAATGAAGAACAGAAGAAAAAATATCTCCCTGATCTGATAGCCGGTAAGAAGGTAGCGGCATGGGGATTAACAGAATCTTCTTCAGGTAGTGATGCAGCAGGTATGAAATCATTTGCCGAGAAAAGGGATGGATATTATCTTCTTAACGGAAGCAAGACTTTTACCACCCATGGTACAGTAGGTGAGACAGCAGTCATTATGGCCGTTACAAATAAAGAAAAAGGTAAAAAAGGAATCTCTGCATTCATCCTTGAGAAAGGGATGGAAGGATTCATTGTGGGTAAAAAGGAAAACAAACTAGGAATGCGCGCCAGCGATACAACCCAGCTAACCTTTGAAAACTGTAAAGTCCCTGCAGAAAATTTACTGGGGGAAGAAGGTGAAGGATTTATTCAGGCTATGAAGATACTGGAAGGCGGAAGGATTTCAATTGCGGCTTTGAGTGTCGGTCTTGCCCAGGGAGCGCTTGATGCTTCTTTAAAGTACAGCAAAGAAAGAAAACAATTCAATAAAACTCTGAGTGAATTCCAGGCAACTCAATTCAAGCTGGCGGAGATGGCGGTAAACATCGATGCTGCCAGGCTGTTAACTCTGCGTGCGGCGGCAATGAAGGATAAGGGCCTGCCGAACCAGAAGGAAGCTGCAATGGCTAAGTTATTTGCGAGTGAAATTGCAGAGAAAGCTTCAAGCGAAGCGGTACAGATCCATGTCGGATATGGATTCATCAAAGATTACCCGGTCGAAAAATTTTACCGGGATGTTAAATTGCTGACCATTGGCGAAGGCACTTCGGAAATTCAGAGAATTGTTATTTCACGTGAACTCTTATCAAATTAAAATTAAATGAAGAATATCGGCAAAGCAGTTAAAGAAAACGAATCATTTCTTAAAAAAGAGGATTATTATAAAAATCTCCTACGCAAGCTTCAGTCTGAGAGAGATGTAGTTCATCTCGGCGGCGGTAAAAAGTCAATTGAGAGGCATAAGGGAAAAGGAAAACTGACAGCGAGGGAAAGAATAAATCTTCTTGTTGATACTCCCGGTGAATTCTACGAACTAAGTACTTTCGCAGCTTATGGAATGTACGAAGAGTACGGAGGTGCGCCTTCATCAGGAACCATTTACGGAATCGGTAAAATCCATAAAAACTATCATGTAATTGTTGCTAATGATGCTACTGTAAAAGCAGGAGCCTGGTTTCCTATAACAGCCAAGAAAAACCTGCGTGCCCAGGAGATTGCGCTGGAGAACCATCTTCCGATAATCTACCTTGTTGACAGTGCAGGTGTTTTTCTGCCACTGCAGGATGAAATATTTCCCGACAAGGAGCATTTCGGAAGGATTTTCAGAAATAATGCTGTAATGTCTTCTATCGGCATTCCCCAGATTGCCGCTATTATGGGACCATGTGTAGCAGGTGGTGCCTACCTTCCCATAATGAGCGACGAAGCTTTAATAGTTGAAGGCGAAGGTTCGGTGTTTCTTGCCGGGGCTCACCTTGTTAAAGCGGCAATAGGAGAAGTGATTGATAATGAAAGCCTGGGGGGTGCAAAAGTTCAGTCGAATATATCAGGCGTAACCGACTACATAATGAAAAATGATGAAGAATGTATTAAGCAGATCAGGAGTATAGTTGAAAAGCATGGTTCGGATTTAAAAGCAGGCTACAACAGGATAGAGCCAAAACAACCTAAGTTTTCTCCCAAAGAACTATATGGACTGCTCCCTGAAGATCCAATAAAACCTTATAATATGTATGATGTAATTGCCAGGATAATTGATGATTCATCTTTGGATGAATATAAAGCGGGCTACGGCAAATCGATTATTACGGGATATGCAAGGATAGACGGCTGGGCGGTCGGTATTGTAGCAAATCAGCGGGAAGTTGTTAAGACGGAAGCAGGTGAAATGCAGGTAGGAGGAGTCATATACTCTGATTCGGCAGACAAAGCCACAAGGTTCATATTAAACTGCAACCAGAAAAAAATACCGCTGGTATTTCTTCAGGATGTTACAGGATTTATGGTAGGCAGCAGGGCAGAGCACGGCGGAATAATAAAGGATGGAGCCAAAATGGTGAATGCTGTTGCTAATTCAGTCGTACCGAAAATTACGATTATTGTGGGGAACAGTTTTGGTGCGGGGAATTATGCAATGTGCGGTAAGGCTTATGATCCACGATTTATTTTTGCATACCCGAATGCAAAAATATCAGTAATGGGAGGAAACCAGGCAAGCAGCGTACTGCTTGATATAAAAATTAAGCAGGCTGAGAAGACCGACAAGCATTTGAGTGAAGCTGATAAGAAAAAACTGCTTGATGAAATTATTCAGTCATACGAAGAAAAGAGCACTCCCCTTTATGCGGCTGCAAGATTATGGATTGACGAGATAATTGATCCGGCTTTATCCAGGGAATATATCTCAATGTCACTTGAGTGTGCAAACAACAATCCCAACATCCCAAGGTTTAATCCCGGGGTCATTCAAACCTGATTACAATCTATAAGAGATATAAATGCTGGTTGCTTTGAAGGTAATGGCATTTTTAAATTAGGACTGACAGATTTCATTCTAAAGAATAATCGTATCCAAGTTGAAATTATCCTTATTATTACTAATTATTTTTATCACAGAATTTACTGTATATGCTCAACAGAGCGAGCTCTCAAAAACAGTTAATTACCTGTCGGAATTCATTGCCTCCGATTACTTCAGAAATCTTGAGAATGCAACAGAGGATTTGTCACTTGTTGATACTTTATTCAATCGGGCCGTAAATTACAGAGGCGGGGATTATTCAGAAGCACTCCTTTCACTGATGTTAGCTACAGTCCCTTATAAAAAAGTACCAATCCAGATACCTCTAATCAAAACAATAATTCAGTATCCCCTGACTTCTGCCAACGATTCAGTTTTTCTGATCAAGAATAAAAATCTTCCAAAGGATTTGTATTTTGATACACCGCAGAACAGCTTTGGGGATAAGGACAAACTTGCGCACTTCTTCGGCAGTGCTTTTCTGGCTTACAACTCTTCGATTTTTGATTTGGGCGACCTAATTGGTTATTTTGTAGAGGTATTTGAAGAAGAATTTAAGGTTCAGTCAGTTATAGATAACCGTGATCTAATGACGAACAAGTTCGGATACATTTTCGGAACATATTTAAAAAAGGACAAACGAATCAGACCTTCAAGTACTTTTTTACTCAGAACACTATTTTATATAAGGTATAACTTACCATAATGTTATGAATTCAATCTTAATTATTGATGATGAATCCGAAATATGCGAGAGCATAAAAATGATCCTCGAG
>DATFVA010000148.1:0-3666 GCA_035260565.1 Ignavibacteriaceae bacterium
CTTGCGCTTATGAAGGGTGAGGGTAAAGAGCAGAACCTTATTATTCGTGCTGATAAAACCGTGGCTGTTGACCTTGTAATAAAAGTAATTGACGCAGCTAAAGCTACAGGCATAGATAAGTTTACTATACAGACTGAGAAAGAAAAACTTTAAAGAACGATGACATATAACTCGATCAGACATATTTCATTTTCAATTTCGATGATTGTTCATATAATCATTTTCATCCTGCTTCTTTTTATAAAATTTACGATGGATTATCCGCCGCGTGAATATGTTGAACTATCCTTCGGAAAATCCAGCCAGCAGGGGTCGTCCGGGGCAATCGGGACAGAGATTAACAAGGTTGAAGAAAATGCAAAAGCTGAGAAGAATGAGACAGTAGATAAAAGTAAAATAGTTAAAGAAGTTGAGCTGCCGAAAGCCAAAAATACTTCCGAGGAAAATGTAGTTAAACCTGCGGACAAACAGAAGGAAGAAACGAAAGCAGTTAAAACTGAAACCAAAGAAAATACGGATTCAAAAATAACTACAGCCGGCCAGGGGAATAAAGCCGAAGGAGAGGGAAGCTTCGGGTATGATATCGACTGGGGCGGCCAGGGCCAGCGAAGGATATACAGCTATATAATCCCGGATTACCCTGACGGGGTTAACAAAGAAATTGATATAAGACTTAGATTTTCAATACTGCCTGACGGCACCGTAGGGAATATCCTGCCTCTTACAAAGGGTGATACCAGGCTTGAAAATGCAGCTATAAATTCTTTAAGGCAATGGCGGTTTGAAGCGCTGGCCCCCGGTCAGAAACAGTCTGAGCAGACTGCAGTCATTGTTTTCCCTTACCGCCTTCAATAACCCTGTTGATTTCCACTTGAACCTGAACCTGAACTTATACTATACTTTCTCTTCCTGACCCTGCTCTTCCTTATAATAAATCCTGTAGAAAAAGAATTCACCGATTGTGAGGAGGGTGAGAGAAAAAGTATCCCTGTCAAAATACAATCCAAGTCCCTTTGAATCCATTACTATCTTTGCAATAATTCCGGTGATAGACCACCCCACAGCGAACAGAACTGCTATTAACCCCAGATTAAGAAAACCGGATTTCAGGTTTTCACTCTGCCACTTTTTGGTGAAGATAACGAGTGCAAAAACCAGGTGAATAAAAAATATAAATGCAGATATCATAGGATATAATATTTAAGCGGTTGGACTTTTCCGGTTTACGATCATTCTGCCGATTATTCCCCCTAACAATCCGAAAATCGAATCAACTATGAGGTTGCTGACCAATATAAAAATTGTATATAGCAGGGAGAACCCGGTTGAGGTAATCTGGTTTGCCATCCCTTCCATTAAATCAATTGTCTGTTTTGCTGCCTCGCCCAGGTTAAAGCTGTTAAGTAACTGCTCTGTCTGCGGCAGAGTTGCCACAAAATCATTCGAATGAGTAAAGAGGGTGATTAAAACATCAAAAAACGTCGAGAATAGAGCAGCGAATAATCCAGTCAGGAAACCGATCAGCAGGCTGGTTTTAACGGTGAGATTGGTATCGTGGTTTAATGTTTTTCTGTAAAGAAGAAGTGCTGTGAAAACCGCAAGAGGAACAATGAGACAGCATCCGAATTCTCTTACGCCCGGTATAGTAGTAAGGACAGCTGCACCGAAACCTGCAACAAGTGGAGGTAAATAAATTTTATTGGACATTTGAACTTAACTTTAACTCTATAAAATAATCTTCAATACCTGCAAAAATATAAAGAATCGAAACTGATCCCAAAATCAGACCGGTAGCAAAAGCAATCCACTTTGAATAAAGGTAGAATCCCGACGAATAGAGCAGCACATCCGCAGCCATAGGGATCATACTTAAAAACAGCCATACCCTTCGCTGAGGCCTGAACCGGGGTAGGAATAACGGTACCAGGGAGAAAATGAAACCTCCGGCATAAATACCGGAACACCTTGCACAGACTTCAAGCTTATTACCAAAAATAAAAAATGATTTAGCAGGATCCTGGTGGCAGACCAGGGAGTATAGTTTGTCAAGAAAGAAGCCCGGGAATAACTTTGTAAAGTAAGGCGGCAGAAAGGCGGGGGAGAGGATTCCACAGATCCATACTATGAGAAAAAAAATAAAAATGAATTTTATATGGACGGTCCTCAAGTTCAATTTTTTGCCAGGCTGTATATTCTTATCTCACCGGGTTTGAGAACATAAAGGTTCCCGTTGAAGAGGAGGCTGCTTACAATAGGGGATAGGCTGTTTTCATCATCCGTCTTTACTTCTGAAAATTTGAAGGTGCCTGA
Source organism: Ignavibacteriaceae bacterium (assembly GCA_035260565.1). Classification (GTDB taxonomy): domain Bacteria; phylum Bacteroidota; class Ignavibacteria; order Ignavibacteriales; family Ignavibacteriaceae; genus DATFVA01. Next base: position 2,311 of record DATFVA010000148.1, read on the forward strand.
TTTGAGGTTGGACATCATGATTTTATCTTCGGAGTTAAGAAGCAGATTATTGAAAATAAGAGTTATGCTTTGCAGAGTAAAATTCGTTTCAATTTCATTTACGCCGTTCCCGTACTGATCGTAAACAATTATGTTATTACCGTCCAGCACAAAAAGATTATTCGCCGGTGATACCACCATCTGTGTAGGATTTGCCAGGGAATATGCTCCTCCGTCGAATCCGCCGAAATTAAGAATAAAATGACCAAACAAATCAAATTTCAATATCCGCTTATTCTCGGAATCCAGTATGAATAAATCACCCTGGTTTGAAGTAACTGCACTCAGGGGATAACCGAACCTTTCAGCCGGATTATCACTCTCCCGAGTATATAACTTTGAGATAAAGTTCAGATCCTTGTCGAACCTCTGAATACGATGATTATTTTTATCAGCCACGTAAACATTAAGAGGATTTGCAAAAACATCGGCAGGCTGGTCGAATGATCCCTCATCCCATCCATAACCGCCTACATATTTCAATTCAGTTCCAAGGGTATCCAGCTTAAATATCTCATCCGAACCTGAATCTGTAACATAGAGTATCCCGGCAGAATTGATAGTGAATGATGAAGCATTTTTGAATTTGCCTATCGAATACTGGTAGATAAAGGTCTGAGCGAAAGTCAGTCCTGAAAATGCAAGGAAGTATAATAACGCGGTATTTATTCTCATTTTGTAATAAACTGATTAGTAATAGGAGTTAAAATATATATAGCGGATTAAAATTAAAAGGCAGATGAATCCGGAAATCCTCTGTTTAGAGAACATCATAATAGAAAACAATGCTGTATCCAGCAAAGTTTTGCCATTTTGGAAGAAAGATTTTAAGTCAATCGGATGTGTAAAGGAAAGTACGGAAGTAATTCGGCTAAGATTGTAAAATGAAGAAGTACGAAAATTCCCTGATCACTGCCTGAAATTAATCAGTATTAGTAGCGCGTACGGGATTTGAACCCGTGATCTCCGCCTTGAGAGGGCGGCGTCCTAAGCCACTAGACGAACGCGCCTATATTAAAAATAAATTTACAATAAACCATTATCAATTGATAATTATAAATTGTTGATCATCTCTCATAAATTAATGCTGCCTTGCCAGGGCTTCCCGCCTTCGCTTCGCTGCTGCGGGACCCTGGCGTTATATTTTACAATTTATGATTTGTTGCCTCGCCAGGGCTCGAACCTGGACTCTTCTGATCCAGAGTCAGACGTGTTGCCAATTACACCACGAGGCAATTTTTATTTGAGGTTCAAAAATAAAACATTTCTCCTAATATAACCAAATATAAATAGAGTACTGAACGATATTAATTTATT
>DATFVA010000149.1:0-4191 GCA_035260565.1 Ignavibacteriaceae bacterium
ATTCTGTCTGAAGAGCTCTTCCGCCAGACTGTGAAATTGGGTGAAATGGTAAAAGCTCCTGATTAGAATCTGAACATCCGGTCAAACCTATAAATATAAATTTGGATTGGGTATAATCCCGGTAAATAGATGCTTCTTCGCACCGTCCTTCTGTATTAATTGCTATTTAGAACTCACCTTTAATTTTATGAGCTCTTCCGCCTGCCGGATATCATCTTTTTTGCTGAATATAATAGTGATCCCGCGTAAACCTGATTTGGAGCTGAACTGTTCCTTCAGGTCTTCACTTATTGAACTGCTTAATATCTGTTTTTTTGATTTGTCGGTAAAATAGAAAGTTGTCCTGAATGCGCCCTCAATTACTGAAAGCCAGAATATTGTTTTTGATTTCCTTGTCACCTTCATCAGCCAGCTTTTGCCATCATTATAATATTTCCAATCTCTATTTAAATCCGGATAATTTGCATCCAGATGTTCAAACAGCTCTTTCCAGAGCGTCTGTCTTTTCCCCAGATGATTAAAGACTATTTCATCATCCGGGAACTTATTTATATCAGAAAGTATCGGTTTTTCCATTTCTTCCTCTTTTCCGCAATGCAGCACCCTCAATAATCATTTGTGTATGGCAATTTTAATTTCCGCCCTTGATTTAAATCTTGTGAGGCGGGATGTATCGAGGCCACCAATATTTTTTCTCTGCTTTTTGAAATAACCTGTATCCCGACAGAAATTTTACTTATAAATATATCCGAAAATAGCTCTGCACACCTAAAACAACATAAAGAGTGGACTATATTCTTTCTTTTACGATGACTTAACTTTTTAATGATACGATCTTGCATTATTTTAATATAGTTTCAGTCAGCAGGAAAGTTTTTCCGTTGGTTAAAGTTCTTTTTGAACTCAGTTTTATCTTCAGACCGGCCCTATCTATTTCCCCGATAAATTCTTCCGGACTTGTCAGGGAAATATAAGGACTCAGTTTTTCAAGTGATTTATATTTTGACTCTGATACCTTGCTCTGGTTTATATCAGGAAGCTGGATGATAGAAAAAAGAACCGAATCTCTGCTCATCATTTTCCTGAATTTAATAAGCGTAGATTGTACATCAATGTATTCAAAAAACAGTGCTGAGAATATTAGATCATACCGGCGTTCATCGCATATAAACGAACTAAAATCAATAGATATAATCTCAAGTTTTTTCTCATTCGGGAACCGCAGCTGAAGCTTGTTTAAAAAATCCGGATTTATATCCAGCGCTGTTACCTTTTTCACGTTTTGCCAGTCAATATATTCAAACCCGTTTCCGATAGTACATCCCGGAACAAATATTCTTTCAGGTTTGTGTTTCTGAAGCGTTGTTCTGAAGCTTTCATTGATCAGCTGATACTGACCAACCTCCGGACTGCTCATATGATTTATATAATCTGAAATATCTATTTCCAGCCAGGGATTGCTTTTCATCAGATTAGATTTATGATTTTTCACAGCAGACTTAAAAAAATTCCGTATAACCTACCTCAAAATATAAACTTTGATCTCAATCTTCCATCTCATTTCCTCTATTATCAATGAGAGCCTTAAACGTGATTATTTATCACACCCAAAGATCAAAATTCACATTTTGAGAAAACGATCTCAAATTATTTCAGGGTGTTGTTTCTTGCTTTAATCTAAGCTATTGCAATACAATAAATTAAGTGTTTGGCATATAGCTTGAATCACTACCGGCATTCATGGAGGATAAAATGAAAAGTGAAGAAATGTATAAAAGCAACCTTAGTCTGAGCACTTATAAAAACAAACTTTATGTTGATCCGCAGTATGGACTGGATCATCATTCCTCTTCTGTAAACTATGCAGTATTTTCGAGTGAGTGGGATATTGAAGATGTAAGGGAAGACTACACAATTAAGATTATCCACAGAACAAGTGGTGATACTATTTCTCTGTCTTTCGGTACACTCAAGGATAAAATAAATTTTGTTAAAAATATTTATGCTGCCAAACCTATCAAGCAGGTAGGTAACGGAATGGAACTGGAAAAAATAGCAAACGGTCACCTCAAGCCCTCAGAATCAAAATCCATTACGGGCCTGCTAAATAAAATAGTTCCTGTTTTCTGAAAGTTAAATACCCCTGCCTGCAGATAAAAGCAGGTAAATTAAAAAAAGGACTACTGAGGGTTGGTCCTTTTTTATTTTTAAAGTAAAAAAGACTCCAGCCCACTTTCTCAGTCCGGAAAATTTTACCCTGGTGAACGAATTCAATAAAGAATTGTTTTATTTCTTGCAAAAAACGCATAATAATGAAATGCTTTGTAATGGAATAAAAGTTGTTTCGTTATGAGAACAGAGTTGTTGTCCCGGGATCGCTCTGTGTATATTTGACGTCGGATATTAAATAATTAATTAGCTGTAGATGCGGTCTTCAGAAAAAACTCAAATAATCATTGTAATTAACTGCTAATGGCTGTCAAATATTTCCTTCTCCTGTCTTTGATAGCTTTAATCTTACCCGAATTACCAGCTCAGTCCTATTCCTCAAAGAATATTGATCAGTATGTAAAACAAACCTGGAAAACTGAAAACGGACTCCCCCAAAATACCATAACGGCTATTACGCAGACACTAGATGGATTTATATGGCTGGGAAGCAAAGAAGGTTTGATCCGTTTTGATGGCAAAGAGTTTGTCGAATTTAATACGAAGAATACACCCGGACTTAAAAATAATGATATATGGACACTAAAAACTGATTCTAAGGGGGTTATGTGGATCGGAACTAATGGCGGCGGGTTGACCCGGTATTTTGCTGGTAAATTTGTTACCTATACAACCCGGGAGGGACTTTCTGATGATGCTGTCTGGTCTGTGTTTGAAGATAAACAAGGTAAGCTTTGGATAGGTACTGCCGGTGGCGGCATTTCGGTTTTCTCAGATGGAAAATTCAGGACAATTAGCACTGAAAATGGGCTGTCAGGAAACTACATCTGGACAATAACTGAGGATAATGAGGGTGGAATATGGGCAGGAACTGATGGGAACTATATATCCAGGATAAAAAATGATGAAATAAAAATTTTTACGGATCATGATGGCTATCCGGGCAATTATACCATGGCCGGAATTACCGATCGTAAGGGAAATCTCTGGTTTGGTGCGGCTGGTTCCGGCTTGATTAAGTATGACGGAGATACATTTAAAACTTTTTCTGAAAAAGAGGGTCTTTCTAATAATATAATATGGAGTATTATTCAGGACAAAGAGAATAATATATGGATAGGTACTGACAACGGTCTTACAAAATACACCAACGGTCATTTTGATATTTATGATGAACACGATGGATTATCCTGCAATACAGTTTCATCCCTTTATGAAGATTATGAAGGGAATATATGGGCCGGAACAAAAGGGGGAGGTATCATAAGGTTCACAAATGGTGAGATCACTACATATACAACTAAAGAGGGTTTGTCACATAACAATGTTTATTCTGTGTATTCGGATTCGAAAGACGGCATATGGATATCTACAAGTAACGGCCTGAATCTCTTTAAGGATGGTCAATTTATTTCTTCCTATAAGAATCTCGGCCTTAATTATAATCTGATTCTTTCGGTTACTCAAAGAAAAAATGGTGAAATCTGGGCAGGCACAGATGGCGCTGGAATATTCAGACTGGTTAATGGCAGGTTTGTTAACTATACTACTGAAAATGGCCTGGCCAGTAATACAATCTGGGCTATATATGAAGATTCTAAGGGAACTGTGTGGGTTGGAGCTGACGGCGGCGGTCTTATCAGGTATAAAGATGAAATCTTTCAGAAATTTGATGACACTTTAATGACAGGGGAATTTATTTCCGCTATTACTGAAGATAAAAGCGGTGCGTTATGGATAGGTACAAGAGACGGCTCCGGTATATTTAAAATTAAAGATGATCGTATAACTTCTGTATTCAAGTCAAGAGTCCGGGCGGATGATATCTGGTCATTCTTTAATGATGAGGAGAATAACTTATGGGTCGGAACTGAAAAAGGGCTATTTAAAATTACAGGTGATAGTGTTTATTCTTATACTGAGTCTAACGGACTTCCAACTATGTTGATTTATGCTGTCATCGATGATAAATTCAGTAATATCTGGCTCAGTTCGAATATTGGTTTGATAAGGATCAGTAAA
>DATFVA010000150.1:0-12690 GCA_035260565.1 Ignavibacteriaceae bacterium
AATCCGTTAATTCATCAATCAATCCGTTAAGTCCGCTAAATCCGTTAATACTTTAATTCATCAATCAATCCGTCAAGTCCGCTAAATCCGTTAATCCGTTAATTCATCAATCAATTCGTTAAGTCCGCTAAATCCATTAATCCGTTAATTCATCAATCAATCCGTTAAGTCCGCTAAATCCGTTAATCCGTTAATTCATCAATCAATCCTTTCAGTCCGCTAAATCCGCCCATACGTTAATCCCCTCCCCCTTAACTTTAACTCTATTTTTATCTAATTTTAGTAGTTAAATTTTCTGTACAATATTGTTTTAAGGATACACAATGAAATACTCAGTACTCATTTTAACCTGCCTGATGTTAGCACTCTCTTATATAAATACACCGGCGCAGGTTGAAAAAGACAAGGGAGTTTTTGTAGAACCCAAAAAAGGTTTCTATGATGAAATAAAAGAGGCAGTTAAAAACTATAACAATCCCCCCAAAGAAAAGAAAAATGAATTCAGAGTTGATATGAGCAATATAAATGCTCCTAAGTCAATTGATGAATTCACGAAATACTGGTATAACGATCCGATATCCCAGGGTCAGACTGGTACCTGCTGGTCCTTCTCAACTACCTCATTTTTTGAATCAGAAGTTTACCGCCGGCAGCATATTAAGGTTAAACTTTCTGAAATATTCACTGTTTACTGGGAGTACGTTGAAAAGGCTAAAAGATTTGTAGAGGAAAGAGGCAATTCGCTCTTTGATGAAGGATCTGAAGCCAATGCGGTTAAGAGAATTTACAAGATGTATGGAGCCGTTCCGGAAGCCAGCTATGCGTGTATGTTGTCAGGACAAAAATTTCCCGATCACAGCATTATGATCAAAGAGATGAAAGATTATCTCGATCATGTAAAAGCCACCAATGCATGGGATGAAGATGAAGTAATCAAAGTCATTAAATCTATTCTGAGCCATTATCTTGGTGAACCTCCAACACAGGTTGAAGTCGACGGCAAAACATACACACCTAAAGAATATCTTTCAGATTATCTGAAGCTGAATCCTGATGATTATGTGGACGTCCTTTCATATATGCAGAAACCGTACTGGCAGCAGGTTGACTACGAAGTACCCGATAACTGGTGGCACAATGCAGATTATTTTAATGTTCCCCTCGATGATTTTATGAATGCACTTAATAAGGCTATTAAAAACGGCTACACGATGTCAATAGGCGGAGACGTATCGGAACCCGGATACGATGCATGGAATAAAATAGCTATTGTCCCATCATTTGATATTCCCGCTCAATATATCGATGAGAATGCAAGAGAGTTTAGGTTCAACAACAAGACAACAACCGACGATCATGGTATTCATATGGTCGGCTATACCGATAAAAACGGTGTTATGTGGTATCTCATTAAAGATTCAGGTTCGGGATCAAGGAACACAGGCCCCAAAGGCTACTACTTCTTCAGAGAAGATTACGTGAAGCTAAAGATGATGGACTTCATGGTCCACAAAGACGCAGTTAAAGACCTCCTGGCAAAATTCCAGGTAACCCTGAACCAGCAGTAATTCCAATTTGAGTCCGGTTCAAATATGCCGGGTTTAATAACCCGGCATATTTGAACCTTGTGGATGGAATACTATCTTTTTTGCTTACCTTAATTCATCCTTTCTGCTTATATTTCTTACTTAATTTTTTGTAAATATTATTGTTTTTCCCGTTTATGTACGACTTCACATTCAAACCCTTCTCAAAAATGACAGATGATGATTATGCCGCAGTTGGTTTCAAATCCGGACTGGAAATTCATCAACAATTACTAACTGATAAAAAACTATTCTGCAGATGTCCCGCAGGTAAATACAGCAGGCATTACGATGCAGAGATCCTCAGGCATATGCGGCCTACACTTAGCGAACTGGGTGTTTATGATGGTACCGCCCTGATGGAATTCAAAACAAAAAAAGAAATTATCTACAGGATAAATCGCGAAACTGTATGCACATATGAAATGGATGATACCCCCCCCTTTCTAATAAATGAAGACGCTCTCGATATCGCGCTTGGAATCGGGATGCTCTACAACTGCAGCCTCGTTGATGAACTTCATATTGCCCGCAAGCAATATCTCGATGGCAGTATACCGACAGGGTTTCAAAGGACCGCGATCTATGCGCTGAATGGTGAAATACCTTACAAGGATCGTGTAGTAAAAATAGTGCAGATGTCTATTGAAGAAGATTCATGCCGCGAAGTCAGCGATGTGGGACATGACCGGATTTATTTAACAGACAGGCTTGGTATGCCTCTGATCGAAACAGTCACCGGTCCCGATATGCACACACCAATAGAAGTCGCCGAAGTTGCAAGACTCTGCAGTAAAATTGTCCGCAGTACAAATAATGTCCGCAGAGGAATGGGGGCCGCCAGGGAGGATGTAAACGTAAGCGTTACCGGCGGAACGAGAATAGAGATTAAAGGTGTGCCGCAGATAAAAGATATTCCCCTTCTCACTTACAATGAAGCAATGCGTCAATGGAACCTGTTAAGGCTCCGAGATGAACTCAAACGAAGAGGAGTGACTCCCGAAACATTTAAAACTGAAAATTTTGATATAACTAACGTGCTGAAAAATCCTCACTATCTTCCGATAAAAAATTCGCTTGAAAACGGTGCAGTTTTGAAATGTGTTCTCCTCAAGGGCTTTTCTGAGCTCCTTCACTGGCAGACACAGACAAATACGTATTTTTCCAAAGAAATATCAGACCGGGTGCGGGTAATCGCCTGTTTAACAACCATCCCTAACATGATTCATTCCGACAGCAAGGGAGATACAATTACCTCATCCGAATGGCAGAAAGTTAAAAAGTTTACCTCGGCAAAAGAAGAAGATACAATTGTATTGGTATGGGGAAGTGAAGAAGATACGGCGACAGCCGTAAATGAAATAATCATCCGGGCAAAAGAAGCTACGATCGGAATTCCTTCTGAAACAAGACAGGCATTAAGCGACGGAACAAACGGGTTTGAACGGATACTTCCCGGGGCTGACAGGATGTATCCCGATACTGACCTCCCTCCTAAACAAATTCCTGATGAACGAATTAAAGAAATCCGAAGCCGGGTTCCGGAACATTTCTGGGATAGGGAAAAATGGTACCGTGAATTAAAAATACCGGCAGATACAATAGGGGAATTATCAATTTCTCCTTTTGCCGGCCTGTTTAAGAAATCTGTAAAGGAATGGAACATAAATCCTGTTTTTGCAGCTGTTCTTCTAGTTCAGTTCCCTAAAAGACTCAGGAAAAAAGGGTATGATGTTGAAATCCTTAATGAAGAAATCTTTTCAAAGATTATTTCTGCATACAAAGCAAATAAAATAACGAGGGATGGAATCCTGTCCCTTCTTGAAAACGTTATTTCACTTGGCGTTTTCTTTGATGAACTCCTGCCTCTCCCCTGTTCTGATAATGAACTTGATAAAACATTCGAAGAATCAAAAGGCAATCTAAAAACAATGAGACTCTATAAGATGGAGAACAGAACGAAAGTACTTATGGGACTCACGATGAATAAGCTGCGGGGCAGAGTCCCTGGTAAAGATGTTCATAGCTATATAGAAAGTAAAGAAAATTCTCTTACTAATAATGCTGAAAAGGAGAATGCATAAATTGGCTGACAACAACAATAACAATAGTAACGACTATAAAGGATACCGCGGAGATGCGCTGGAAACACTTAAGAAATTTGATGCCCTGGTGTGGAGCAATGTCGATATATTGACTTCTGATGGTACATATAGCGGTACAATACTCCCTCGTTCAGAAACCGCCGATGATATGCACATCGTCCTGAAAATCCCCGTCGGTTATAATCTCGGGATTGCAGCAAAAAAGGTTGCTGATATTAAAGTGCACAGCAGAAAAGAAGCCCACTACAAAATTCCGGAAAAGGATTTTCCTTATGAACCTGATAAACCGAGGGTAAAACTTTTAGGAACCGGCGGAACTATAGCAAGCAGACTGGATTACAGAACAGGTGCAGTTATACCTGCATTCTCACCCGGCGAACTTTATGGTTCGGTTCCGGAACTGGCTGATTACTGCAACCTGGAAACTGAAAAACTATATGGAGTCTTTTCTGAAAATATGGGCCCCGACCAATGGAAAGGACTTGCAGAAGCTATCGGGAAGGAAATTGAAAAGGGCGTGCAGGGGATTGTGATTGGACATGGAACTGATACAATGCATCATACAGCCGCCGTGCTTTCTTTTATGGTTCAGAATTCTCCCGTACCAATTGTAATGGTAGGCTCGCAGCGTTCCAGCGACCGTCCTTCTTCCGATGCGGCACTTAATCTCATACACAGCGTTAAGACAGCAGCGGAAAGCGACATAGCCGAAACGATGATATGTATGTTTGGTCCAACCAGCGATGTATACGGACTTCTTCATCGCGGTACCAGGGTAAGGAAAATGCATTCAAGCTATAGGTCTACTTTCAGGACGATCGGCGATATCCCGATCGCCAGGGTAAGCCGCACTGAGATCACTCCCCTCCGCGAAGATTATAAAAGACGAAGAGACGACAAGGACGTAACGGTCAATCCTGTTTTCGAAGAGAAAGTATCAATCGTTTATTACTACCCCAATATGCATCCTGACATCATCGACTCGCTGGTTGACAACGGCTATAAGGGAATAATAATAGCCGGAACGGGGTTGGGACATGTAAACAGGCCTATGTACCCTGCACTCAAAAGAGCATACGATAAAGGTGTCTCCGTTTTTATGACCGTCCAGACTCTCTGGGGGTACGTTCAGATGTATGTTTACGAAACCGGCAGAGAAATTATGGAACTTGGGGTAATCCCTGCAGCCAATATGCTTCCTGAAGTCGCCTACGTAAAACTCGGCTGGGCGCTTGGACAGACAAACGACCCTGAAAAAGTAAAGGAAATAATGCTGCAGCCTATTGCCGGCGAAATTACCGAACGCGAACCCAGCAACGGCTACCTCATTTACCAGGGTGGTCTGCCTGAGGTGGAAGAGTTTATTTCGAAGTATAAGAAATAAGAATCAGGAGCGGATGATTATTTTAAAACAGACTTACTTAGCTGCAGCCTGCAGGCTGTTCAGTACATTTACCATTGAAGCGGCTACATCAGTATGATGATGAACCATTTTACACTTGCCGTCATCCAGGTGATAAATATTAGTAACACGAATTTCACCGGCAACCTCTTTTCCTGCAAGCTGAAAACTTGCGTGTTCGGTACCGATCTCATAGGCAGTATCCCCCAGGACGTTGATCAGCTGATCTTTCAGCTCAACTTTACCGCTGGAAGCAAGATTGCCAACCTGCTCAAATGAATTCTTAACCGCATCCCAGCCAAGATCCCTGCCGCCGATAGGATGCATCGCCGTCGATTTGGGATTCTGAGACCATACTTCTCCGAAATTACCATTTTTGCCATTAGCCATAAGGTTTAACCCTTCGTAGAACCTCTTTGAAGCTTCCCGGACCTGATCCTGTGTCAACATAGCGTCTCCGCTCATAAGTGAATAAATAAATTAATTAGATGAATTTTGAAACATACTCGAAAATAATTATTCGCCTGTGCAATTCCGCACAGCCTGACTGAAAGAGTCAGAATAAGTGGGTTGGTAAGTGAATATCGTTGGTCAGACATCCGGCTAAGTCGCTTCAGTCTTATCTCAGGAGAATCATTTTTCTTGTTGCAACAAATGAACCTGCACGCATCCTGTAGAAATATATACCGCTGGACAGATTTGAACCATTAAATTTAACTTCATACCTCCCCGCCGATTGTTGCTTATTTACAGGTGTTGTTATCATGTTTCCAAGGATATCAAAAACCTGTAATTTTACTTTTGAGCTATGGGGGAGTGAATATTTTATTGTGGAAACAGGGTTAAATGGGTTAGGATAATTCTGACTTAATGAAAAACCGGTGGGCAACTGACTATCATCTGCATTTAAATAAGTGGGCTCAGTTGTTCCGGACAAATGAATTTCTTTCGCTATCCTTTGTCCATTAGTTTCCCAGCGTAGGTGGAGGTCATCAGAATAGATACCTGCCGTATCAGGATTAAAGTCTGCGGAAAGGTTTACAGTACCCTGTGAAGAAATAACAACGGGTAACGGCTGTTGTAGAGAAAAAACTGAATTGCGGTTAAAGACTGAATTTATTTCAACAGTGTTGCTGGAGTTATTGGTTAGGGTGAAGGAAACAGTCCCCGACTGACCGATTGGCACTACTCCAAAATGTAAAGTATCTTTGTCGCTCGTTAACAGAGATTGATCCCAGCTGTACTTAAAGGCTCTGTAGCAGTAAGTATTGTCAAAGAGCGTTAATGAAAACAACTCTGTCCCATCCGGTGCCACTTCAGTAACCTTAGGTGTCGTTCCCCAGCCGATAAAGGTATTTTGATTTGATAATCTCTGTGTACTGCCCATTGCAATTGTGTAACTGACAGGCATATTAGTGTTTTCCCAGACCAGGGTAACCGTTCTGTTGCCTTCATCCATACTGTACTCAACCGCTCTTGAGTATTTCGGACTGTGTAAATTTCCATTATCAAAAATGGTATAGTTCCCGTTCGGTAGTCTTCTTATACAATGCTGGTGTGAAAATCCGGTGGAATCATTCAGAAAAGTAAACTGATTATTTTTACAATATATACCGCCCCATCTCCACATAATATCACCTGTAATTCGATTGATCTTGGTGATCTCATCCATATGCCGGCTGGAAAGCAGTATATTCCCGTCATAATCAGTTTCGATTGCGTTCGCATGAACATAATCTATTATGTTGTCCGTTAAATTTATATCATATGTTGCATCGGTTATATCAAAATGATCCCAGCTTCTCCACTGAAAAATAAGATTCTTGTGTTCATCCAGTTCCTGTAGCACTAGTCCAGTTACAATTGCATTTGGATTGCCTCCTGCAACTACAGTATCCATTCCTACAATCTCAGGATCATTTGCCATTAATAAATAATGCCCGTTATCTAAAACTCTTAATTCATGAAAGTCAGTTGTGTATCCATTTCGCATTTGAACAGAGTCTGTTATTTCATATTTGCTGTTCAAAACAATATACTTGCGGTTATCATTTTCTATATAAGTCAAATTACCATCGGCTTGTTTCTGAAAATCTAAAACCCTTGAAGTCATTTTTCTGTAGAATACCGGTGTTCCGTATTTATCTGATATTATTAAATATCCGGAGTTTTCCATAGGTGAAAAAAATATATCCCCATCGGAGGGATTATTATACTCCACCAAATAACGTGGAAAATCATCTGGCAGAGTATCCTTATAGTTATTCTGATATCTGTCGCGAATCCTTATATTAGCTGGTCCCGCAGCAGGTTCTGGTTGTAAGAATGACAATAATGCGGCTTCATTTATTTTCTTATTAGTAATTCTGAAAGAATATTTCAGATACGGGTTATAACTGCCGCTGGTTAATCTGAATTTACTTTTTAATTCAACAGTGACTTTTTCTCCGTAATCAAATGGTAAGAAGGGTTTGAATGATAAAATGGAGTTGTTTTCAAGCAGTGATAATTGTCCCTTGTGCAATCCGCTTTTAGATCCTGTTACACTAATGCCAGATAAGGTCTGAGGTGTCGTTGAACTCAGGGATTCCATGTAGCGTATAATTATGCAAGTAGACGGCATCACCATTCTAGCACCGGGAACAGGTGATAGGTACTCATATAAATTTATATTGTTGGTTTGAGCCTGTACTCCGTTATTTGTAAATGATAGTAACAGCAGAATTTCGAAAATTATTAAATAAGTTTTGTGAATTATTGGAGGCATTATTTTCCCGTGGTTTTAGTAAATAATAATTTGTATCCCAATTTAATAATAGAAAGCAACTAATCCTTACTCCAGATTAAAAAATCTGGTTTCCGGAACCTTGCTTTATTTAGCAGATTGCGTGGGAAGGAACCGAATACTTTTTCAGGACAATCTCAATCCTTTAAAAGTGACGTTAGTATCTCCTCTCGGATTAAATTTTTTCGGTGGGTAGAAACGGTGAAAAAGGAATTAATACTTTAAACCATATTAAAACTTAAAGATCGCATAGAGGCTGGAAAGCTGATTACACCTGGATCAAGATTGCCTGAAGCAAAATCTCTGATAGTGCCTGTGCATTGTAACTGCCCGGGAATCAAAGGGGGAGTTAAGAATATCCTTACCAACCGTCAATTCGTTAACTGCAGACTTTGAAAAACTAAAATTTCTTAGTGAGGTGATCGGCTGGAAAGGAAAAGGAGACTTCGAATTCACCGAATACTTGGATCTCTTTGGAGATGGCCTATGAATTCCGCGTTGCGGAATTTATAGGCCATCTCCGCCTTTCCATTTACCAATAACCCTTCTTAATGGTGGTGGTGGCCGTCGGGACCATGGACGTGCCCGTGCTCCAGCTCTTCTTTGGTGGCATCTCTTACGTCGATAAGTTCTACATCGAAGTTTAAATTCTTTCCGGCAAGTGGATGATTGAAATCGATCGTTACTTCTTCATCGTGGACTTCCCTGATTACAAAGGCAATTGGCTTCCCATCGGGACTGTGCGCCATATATTCCATTCCTGCTTCTAAATTGGCACCTTCCGGGAATTCTTCCTTTTTTACCTGCTGCACAGCTTTTTCATCATAATCTCCGTAAGCATCGGAAGAGTTCAGCTCAATGTTCTTTTTCCCCCCTATTAACATCCCGCTGACTGCTTCCTCAAGTTTCGGTAAAATCTGGTTGTTTCCGCTTAGGTAAACAAATGGTTCATTCTTGTTCGTTGTTTGAATTATATTTCCCTGGTCATCTGATAGTTTGTAATTCAGCGTGACAACCTTGTTTGCTCCGATCGCCATTATTATTCCTTATTTTTTTTTGATTTTGAAGGTCAAGTATAATAATTTATCGAGGGAAATGAAACTTTGTGTGATCTGACCCTATAAATTTTCTCATTTAATTCGATTATCGATTAACAATTGTGTATTGTGAGAAATGTTCTATTTAAAACCAAGAGAGACGCAATCCCGATAGTATACTCTATACGGGCGCGCCTCTACCAGGTATAAATTTTTATGTGAGGACTATCTCTTATGACTGTTGCAAATATGCGTCGCAAGAATTAATTTTTGCTTAAGATAACATTAAAAAATATTAATCTTTCTGCTCTGCACCTGCAATTGTAATATCGCTTCGGGTACGGGGGTTATTTGTGCCCTTCACCGTTGTATAGGGTCATAACCAGATCCGCCTTAAGTACTTCTGGATTTCCTTGAATTTTATACATGGCAGAAATTGTTTTACCCAGGTCGGACTCCCGGAACGCATTCATTGAGGATTCGTTTTCCCACATGTAAACAGCTCCGTACTCGCCTGTTTCAGAATACCTGAGATAATATTTTTGCTTAAGTCCTTTTATCTCCCTGTATTGCGGAGCGCGTTTATTGTACATCTGTAAGATCTGCTCTTCTGCCAATTCGGATTTAAACCGGACAATCTGTACAATCATTCGTTCTTTTACCTCTAGCTACGTTGAATACATCTTATTAAAGTTATAAATAGGTAAAAAGAAATTTATTGACCAATATCACTGAAAATCAGAAATTTTATGCCAATAGTTTTATTTCGTTGTGAATTTCGATCCCAGGTCTTTCAATGCATTACCGGGTGTCTCTTTACTATCCATTGTGATCAGGATATCGTTAATCTGAGTTCCTGCAGGTTCAGGCAGCTTGTCCTTTAGAAATGCAAGCACCATTTTAAATGCTTCGAATGACTGTACTTCCGTTAGACCGAATCTTTCCGATAGCTTTTTCAATAGATCGTTCATCTTGACCTCGATTCTTAATTTTATTCTTGTGATGATTTTACTTCTTCGAGCATTTCATCAGCCTTTTCTGAAGCTTCTGAAATTGCAGTTCTGTGTTTTCTGAAATCTTTCCATGGATCTTTCTTTTGTGAAAGTCTTCTGAAAATATTCTTAATATTGTACTTTTGCGGCGACATACTGCTGTTAAGTTCGTCCCATTCTATTGGAACAGCGACGGGAGCACCAGGTTTGGCCCTTACTGCATAAGGGGCCACGGCTGTCTGTGCGTAACCATTCCGGGCTGCATCAAGGAATACCCTCCCCTTGCGCTTGTTTTTTCTAACCTCAGTAGTTAGCCGGTCGGGGTACCTATTAGATAGTATCTTCGAAACCTTCCGTCCGAATTCTCTTACTTCGTCAAAATTTTCCTTCCTCTGTAATGGGATCTCGACGTGCACTCCCTTCGAGCCTGTTGTTTTTATGAATGTCGTGATCCCAAGATCGCCGGTTAAAATGTCCCGGAGCTTTTTGGCCGCAAATATTACTTCACTGAATTCATCCCCGGGGGGATCCAGATCGAAAATAAGCGTATCAGGATAGTCGAGCTTATCCGTTTTACTAAGCCATATATGAGGAGTGATGCATCCCTGGTTGGCTATATAAACCAGAGTTGCGGTACTATTGCAAATAATGTGGTTTACGGTTCCACCCCCCTCTTTTTTTATGGGTTTGGTTTTTATCCAATCTGGGAAATAATCTGGTGCATCTTTATGGAAGAAGCTCTGGCCTTTAATTCCGTCGGGATAACGGAGCATCACAAGCGGCCTGTCCTCCAGGTAAGGGACCATGATATTAGCTATATCTTTAAAGTAATTTATAAGGTCACCCTTGGTATATTTCTCATCCGGAAAAAATATCTTATCGGTATGTGAAAGTTCAACCGTGTATTTCCCAAGCTTCAATTCTTCGCTCATCTTTTATCCTTTCTATTCCCTGACAACTTCTTTTGCTTTTTTATCTCTTCTCAAACCGAGGAACCTTGGATGCCGCAGTTTATGACGTGATGTCCACTCGGTAAAACCAATTTCACCAACCAGCTCCGGCCTCACCCAGTGTATATTTTTCTCTTTTACTTCTTCATCATAAGGCGAAGTTTTTCTTTTTAATTTGTGAAGTTTCTTCGCCAGACTTTTTAATGTTTTATCATCATAACCGGTGCCTACCTTGCCGGCATAAAGGAATTTATCATTTTTATAAAACCCGATTAAAAGCGCACCGAAACCCGTTCTTTCTCCCTGTGGATCGGTGTATCCGCCTATTACAAACTCCTGCTGGTTGGAGCACTTGAACTTCAACCACTTTGACGATCTTGCATGAACATAAGTGCTGCTGCCGTCTTTGGCAATTAACCCTTCCCACCTCTTCCTGCACGCCTCCTTTAAATAATCCTCCCCGTTTTTCTTCCTGTAAGAAGTATTTCGTAAAGGGTCGTTGAATTTGAATGCCTTTAGCAGAATTTTCTTTCTATTCATTAACTCCAGGTCGGAGAGATCGTAACCGCTGAAATAAATCAAGTCGAATAAGTACAAAAAGACTTTCGTACTGCTGTTTTCAATTTCCTTTTTATCCTGTAGATGCATTCTGTTCTGGAGCATCGAAAAGCTTGTTACCTTTCCATCGAAGGCAACCATTTCACCATCGGCTATAAAATCGTCGGATGAATGTTTATCCAGTGCTTTGACTATTTCCGGATAGGTATTACCTGCTTCTTTTTTATTACGCGTCATAAGTCTAATCTTTTTATTTTTACAGAAAACCAGTATCCGCTCACCGTCCAGTTTGCGTTCATAAATCCATTCTTTATCAGAAAAATATTTGTGCGTCAATTTAGCCAGCATTGGAGCCGTCCACTGCGGCATCTGCTTCTTCTTCAGTTTCTTCTTTGCTTCTTTAGAAAGTTCTTCTAATAGTTTGTGCATTCTTATTTTCCCTGGTTTATCTTCTTTCCTTCTTATCTTCCAGGCCTCAGGTCAGGAGACCTGAGCTATGCAAATTCCTATCTGACTTCCGGCTTCTCTCCAGTCTCTTCGTCTCTTCGTCTCTTAACCTATTCATCTCCACTCCTCTCATCTTTATCTCAGGACGGGAGATCTGGGCTGCGTGTTGCGGCCTATCTCCCTCATAGTCCTCCCCGTAAGTACCGATTTCTTCTGCGTACTCACTGGGTTTCTCCTTGCATCGGCATAGTTATCCTTCATTTTGATCAGCATCCACCGGGCATCTTTTCCTTTGCTGGTTTTGATAAGTGCATAGCCTCCTTTAATTTTTTTGCCGTTAAGAGATATCTTCACTTCGCCCTTTTTCAACGATTTCACCACAGGAATCTCATTACCATTCTCATCCTTGTTAATATTTTCAAACGTGCCCGCATCCCATACCATTACCGTTCCGCCTCCGTACTGATTTTCGGGAATGATTCCCTCAAAGTTTGCATAATCAAGAGGGTGATCTTCTGTGGGCATTGCTAGTTTTCTTTCCTTCGGATTTGTTGATGGTCCTTTTGGGACTGCCCACGACTTAAGCACGCCGTCGACTTCAATTCTGAAATCGTAGTGAAGGCTTGAAGCGTCGTGCTTCTGGATCACGAAAATATTTTTCTTCCCTTTCTTTTTGCTCCCTCCGAAAGGCTCTGCAGTTATTTTGAAATCTCTTTTCTTGTGATACTCCTTCAAATAATCTTTTTTACTCATAATTGCCCTTATGTTATCCTGTTGACCTTCTTACTGTTCAGGCCCTCTTTTGAATGTTTCAGCTTAAGCTTCCGG
>DATFVA010000151.1:0-8613 GCA_035260565.1 Ignavibacteriaceae bacterium
AAACATTTGGAGTTCCGTACGGTGCCCATGGGAAGGAATTTAATGCAGTAAGGGCAATGGTCAGCTATTTCAGCAATAAGGGAATCGATATTATCCACACTAATTCAAACCTTGACAGAACTATTGCAGCAGCAGCAGGAAGATTTATTAAAGCCAAAAATATATCGACTGTACACAGCTGTCTTTCAATAAACCGGAATATTATGCACTGGTTCAGGAACAAATACCTGGTTGATCACTTTACTCCTGTGGGTCATTCAACAAAAAAAATTATGGTTGAAACAGATAAAATTGATCCTTCAAAAATTACAGTAGTACATATAGGTATTCCTGAAGGCAGGATCAGAAGAACCGAAAAAGGCAGAGCGAAAATCAGGAAAGAATTTGATATAAGAGATAATGAAATTATTATTGGAAGTTTATCCAGGCTGGTTGAGTTCAAGGGACATAAACATCTCCTGTCGGCATTTAACGAGTTGATTAAAAACGGGAAATCTGATCTGAAATTAATGATAGTTGGTGAAGGCGAACTTAAGACTGCTCTGATTAACCAGGTCAAAGAGTACAAACTTGATAACAAAATTATATTTACAGGCACCAGGAATGATATATCCGATATTCTTTCTGCTTTTGATGTATTTACCCAGTTTTCAGTAGATGCAGGGGGAGAGACGTTCCCTGTAGCTCTAATCGAAGCTCTGGCTGCCGGTCTTCCTGCTGTAGGGAGCAGAGTAGGGGATATTGAATTCCTTATTGATAATGGAATTAATGGTTTCCTTGTTGAACCTGAAAATATTGAACAGTTTAACAGTGCGCTATTAAAAATAATTGACATAAGGCAAACCAGCGAAGAGATGGGTAAGGCCTCCAGGGAGAAATATTTAAATGAGTTTACTCTTGATAAAATGATTAGTAATATTGAAGTCATTTACAGGAAGGTAATTGCCGCGAAATGAATAAAAAATTACTTATTGCCCCGAATAGCTTTAAGGAAGTGGCAGACTCAGATAAGGTTGCTGACATGTTCCGGGAACATCTGAAACAGGAGTCCGGATTAAATATAGAAGTACTTCCGATTTCCGATGGAGGAGATGGATTCCTTAATGCGTGTAAATCGGCATTCGGACTTGAAGTGCTCAGTTATGAGATTACCACACCATATGATAACTCAACTTTCAGTTGTGAAACCGGATATGACAGGCAGACAAAGAAAATTTATATTGAATCGGCGAGAGTCCTGGGTCTGAGAGTAATACCGGAAGATCAGCGTGACCCTCTTAAATTATCATCCAAAGGCATAGGCGATTTATTCCTGAAGATAATTGATGACATCAGGCAGAATAAAATTACAGTTGATGAAGTGATAATCGGTATTGGTGGTACAGGTACAAATGATCTGGGACTTGGAGTGTGCTCCCGATTTGAGCTGGAACTTTATGATCTGTTCGGGAAAAAAGATAAAATCATCCCTGAGTATTATTACCGCATTAAGGAGTTAAAATGGAGTGCTCCCGACCTGCCGTTTAAGATAAAGGTTGTGATAGATGTAAATAACCCGCTGCTTGGAAGAAAAGGAGCTGCACGGACATTTGGTCCTCAAAAAGGAGCTGATAAAGGTGAGGTTGAAGTAATGGAACTTGGTTTTACTAAAATAGTTAACTTATTGAAAGACAAAGATATAGATAGATCATTTGAAAACTTATCAGGGGCAGGTGGCGGATTAGCAGCAGGCCTTTACTTATTCTTTAATGCATCCACGGTTGAAGCTAAGGAATTTATCAGGAAAGAGCTGAAACTTGAGGAAAAAATAATAGATAAAGATATAATCCTGACTGGTGAAGGAAGTTTTGATGGTCAGACACTTAATGGTAAGGGAGCAGGGATTGTCTTGAATCTTGCTGTTGAAATGAATAAAAAAGTAATATTATGCTGTGGAAATATTACGCAGGATGTAAAAGAGATGATTGGGGATCATGTTGATGTTATTGAATTAAGTTCATTTTTTGGGAGCAAGGAAGAATCGATCTCAAATTTTGAAAAGGGAATCGAACTTGCAAGCAGGAAAGCAGCTTTGCTTCTTTAACCCTGTTTTACCGCTTCATCATTTTTTAGTAAATTTCTGTAATTAACTATAATTCAAAAGATTGAAAAAAGAAGGCATTTATGCAGCAATACCTTGACCTGGTTAAACTTGTAATGGAAAATGGAGTCAGAAAACCTACGAGAACCGGGGTAGATACTATTTCATATTTCGCTGCTTTCTACCGGGTGAATTTAGCTGAAGGTTTCCCGCTTCTGACTACAAAAAAGATGCACTGGAAATCCCTTCTTCACGAAGTTCTATGGTATCTTTCCGGGGAAGATCATATACGCAATCTGCGGCAGCACACAAAGATCTGGGATGCATGGGCTGATGAGGAAGGCAACCTTGAAACAGCTTATGGATATTACTGGAGAAAATTCCCGAGTGCTCAAAAGAATAAAGAAGGCAAATGGGAGGTTCACGAGGTTGATCAGATCAAATATGTTATAGATCAGCTGAAGAAAAATCCTTACAGCAGGCGCCTTGTAGTTTCTGCATGGGAACCGGGTAATGCCACAACCAGCAAACTTCCCCCATGCCATTATTCATTTGCTTTTAATGTATCGGATGGAAAATTAAACTGCCATCTTACTCAAAGGTCGGGGGATATTGCCCTCGGTATCCCTTTCAATCTGGCAGCCTATGCTATGCTGACCCAGATAATAGCACAGGAAACAAATCTTGATCTAGGATATTTTGCTCATACAATAATAGACGCGCACATTTATGTAGCGGATAAAGGGAGTGATATGGAGCAGTATGATCATCTTGAGGGATTGAAAGATCAGCTGAAGAGAAAACCGCTTCCCCTGCCGAAACTGAAGATTGCGAAAAAACCAATTGATGAGCTTACTTTCGATGACTTCGATCTTGAAGGCTACCAGCATCATGATCCTATAAAATTTGAGGTTGCTGTTTGAAGATTATTATAATCTCGGCAGTAGCCCGTAATGGAGTAATAGGAAGGTCAAATGGGGAAATGCCATGGCATGACAAAGAGGAATTCAAACACTTTAAGGAAACGACCCTCGGGTTTCCTATAATTATGGGCAGAATAACTTTCGAGACACTCGGTAAACCGCTGAAGAATAGGTTAAATGTTGTTATCACAAACCAGCCTGATTATTCGCTGCCGTATGAAAATGTCGAGATATTCAGAAGCCTGAATGATGCTATTGAGTCTGTGACAAAATTGAACCCTGAAAAAATCTTTATTATAGGCGGGGGAGAAGTATACAGGCAGGCTATCGGGTTTGCGGATGAAATGGTTATATCCATTATGAAGTTTGATGCAGAAGGAGATGTATACTTTCCGGAAATTGATAAAGCCGTATGGAAAGAGATTTCCCGTGAAGAAAGAGACCAGTTCGATATTATAACTTATGTCAGGAATAAATGAGCAGGATCAGAATTTTACCCGAAAACATTGCAAGCAAGATTGCAGCCGGTGAGGTTGTTCACCGCCCGGAATCAGTAGTAAAAGAACTGATGGAAAACTCTATTGACGCGGGTGCAAATGCAATAGACGTGATGGTAAAGCATGCGGGCAAGACATTCATACAGGTCTGCGACAATGGTTCTGGTATGAATGAAGAGGATGCGCTGCTCTGCATACAGAAACACGCAACAAGTAAAATTTCCGTATATAGCGACCTTGAATCAATTTCTACCCTTGGATTCCGCGGTGAGGCTTTAAGCTCTATTGCTGCCGTAGCGCAGGTCGAGATAAAGACTGAAACAAGAGAAGAAGAAATCGGCACTCTTATCAGAGTCGAAGATGGGATAAACATTACCAAAGAAAAAGGTTCATTCTCAAAAGGGACCTGTACAGCGGTTAAGAATATTTTTTTTAATACCCCCGCAAGAAGAAATTTCCTGAAATCCGATGCCACCGAGATGAAGCATATTGTCGATACTTTTAATAAGATATCTATCAGCCATCCCGATTTATCTTTCAGGTTCTTTAATGACGACCAGATGATTTATAATTACCCTGCAGGAGATCTGAAGCACAGGATTTCCGAAGTGTTTGCAGATAATATGATGGAGGCCCTGCTGCATGTGGAAGAGAGAACCGATTTCCTGAATGTCTACGGCTATATCGGAAGACCTGATCTCCTTAAAAGAAGTAAAGGCGATCAGTATCTTTTTCTTAATTCGCGCTACGTGATCAGCAAACAGGTGAATCATGCTGTATTTACAGCATACGATAATTTCCTGGAAAAAGGCGACTATCCTTTTTTTATTCTTTTTGTCGATATCGACCCGCGTAAAACGGATGTGAATGTCCATCCATCAAAACTGGAAGTTCGATTTGAAGATGACAGAGATGTATATAATTTTATTCTGGCAGTTGTTAAGAAAAGTCTGGGTAGTTATGATCCCGCGACAGGTGGAATAATTGATGAACAGTCCGGTCAGTCGGAAGCTTTAAATTTGAATAATCTTACAAGAGCCGGGAAAGACGATTTTTCGGACAGGCCGGGATTCATTGAAAAGCAGTCGTTTGCAAGGACGAGCTTTTCCGACCAGGAAATCGATCTGATCTTCAGGGCATTGCCCGATAATAACGGGAAGGATACCGGTGAAAATATCCCGCATCCTTTTGAATCGGGACCCAAAGAAGTATTTCACGAACTGCAAAAAGAAAGCGTAAGCGGCTTGACCGAAGAGCCTGCTTTTATAATTCAGCTGCATAATAAGTATATACTATCACAGATAAAAACGGGACTAATGGTAATCGATCAGCAGGTTGCACATGAGCGGGTACTTTATGAGAAAGCCTTAAAAAGAATGGATGCAAACCTTCCTTTTTCGCAGCAGCTTCTTTTCCCGAAAACCATAAGTCCCGGGCCCGAAATATTTTCCGTCCTCAAGGAAATTTCTCCCTATTTAATTAAGCTGGGATTCGGATTAAAGTTTTTCAGTAAAAATACTGTAGTCATCGAGGGTGTCCCTGAAGATGTAAAACACGGATCAGAAGAAAAAGTGCTTTTGGAACTTGTTCAGGAATTTATCAATAATGATAGAAAGAAGCCGGAAACGAGGGAAAATATCGCAAAATCATATGCTTGTAAAGCTGCAATTAAAGCGGGTGACAGGCTGTCGGAGAAAGAGATGAGACTGCTTATCGATCAGCTTTTTGCTGCATCTATGCCGTATGTGTGCCCTCACGGCCGGCCGACAGTGGTAAAAATATCACTTGACGAATTTGACAGAAGGTTCGGCAGATCATAAATTATGCTTCAATAAAGACATATATGTTATTATCTTTGTAATTATAAATAGAAAGAAGGAATTAAAATGCCGGATAAAAAATATCAGGAAAAACGAAACGAATTTAACAGGAAAGCAGCCGGTGCTAAAAATACAGGAATGAAATTCACCACGGTCAGCGGCAGAGATATAAATGTTTTATACGGACCTGACGACATTGAGAATATAAATTATCTCAGCGAGATAGGTTTCCCTGGAGAATACCCTTACACAAGGGGAATCCATACAAACGGATACCGGGGAAGGATATGGACGATGAGACAGTTTGCAGGTTTCGGAACTCCCGAAGATACTAATGAAAGATTCCATTATCTTCTTAATCACGGACAAACAGGACTTTCTGTTGCATTTGATCTTCCTACTTTAATGGGATGGGATTCCGACGCACCTTTAAGCGAAGGTGAAGTTGGGATCTGCGGAGTTGCAATTTCTTCCCTTAAGGATATGGAAATTCTCTTTGATAAAATTCCGCTTGATAAAGTATCCACTTCAATGACAATCAATTCACCCGCTGCGATGATCTTTGCTTTTTATCTTGCCGTTGCCGCAAAGCAGGGCGTTGATTTCAAAGATCTGCGCGGAACTCTGCAGAATGATATTCTGAAGGAATATATTGCGCAGAAAGAATATATCTATCCTCCTCAACCGTCAATGCGTATCATTGTTGATATGATAGAATATTGTGCAAAGGAAGTCCCTCAATGGAATCCTGTCTCGGTAAGCGGTTATCATATCCGTGAAGCCGGCTCGACTTCCGTTCAGGAGCTTGCGTACACTCTGGCAGATGGCTTTGCATATATCGAAGCATGTATGGAAAGAGGTATGGATGTAGATGAGTTCGCACCAAGGATTTCTTTCTTCTTTAATTCACATCTCGACTTCTTTGAGGAGATTGCGAAGTTCAGGGCCGCAAGGAAAATATACGCTAAAAGGATGAGAGATAAATACGGAGCAAAAAATCCGCGTTCCTGGTGGCTGAGATTTCATACTCAGACTGCAGGATGCACCCTTACAGCCCAGCAGCCGGAAAACAATATTGTACGTACAGCATTCCAGGCCCTGGCGGGAGTACTCGGCGGAACACAATCGCTTCATACCAATTCGATGGATGAGACGCTTGCATTGCCTAGTGAAAAAGCGGTTAAGATCGCTCTGAGAACCCAGCAGGTTATTGCTTATGAAACAGGTGTTATCAATACAGTTGATCCGCTTGGCGGAAGTTATTTTGTGGAAGCATTGACCGATAAAATGGAAAAGGAAGCAAATGAAATTTTCGATCAGATTGACTCATTGGGAGGGGTAATACCTGCTATAGAGACAGGGTATTTCCAGAAAGAAATTGCAGATGCTGCGTACAGATATCAGAAAGAGGTAGAGAAGAAAGAAAAGTTTATCGTCGGGGTAAATGAATTTATTGAAAAGGAAGAAAAGGTTGATATACCAATATTGTTCGTCTCACCGGAAGTTGAAAAGAAGCAGAAGAAACGTCTCGCTGAGTTACGGCAGCACAGGAGTCAATCCGCTGTGGATGAATGCCTGAAAGAAA
Source organism: Ignavibacteriaceae bacterium (assembly GCA_035260565.1). GTDB lineage: Bacteria > Bacteroidota > Ignavibacteria > Ignavibacteriales > Ignavibacteriaceae > DATFVA01. The sequence goes on from DATFVA010000151.1 coordinate 6,906, forward strand.
TAAGAGAGGCTGGAATAAATGGCAATAACCTGATGCCGGTTTTTCTTAAAGCTGCTCAGAATTATGTTACGCTCGGTGAAATGATTAATGAACTTAAGGAAGTTTTCGGTATTTACGAGGAAACTGCCGTTTTTTAATGTTCACTCAAATTTTAAAACTTATAAGAGTACCCCAGTGGATTAAAAACTTTTTTGTTTTTGTTCCGCTGGTATTCTCTTTAAACCTGTTTAAGGGCGGCTACTTTTTAACAGCACTTACCGGTTTTTTTGCTTTCTGTCTTACTTCAAGCATGGTTTATATCGTAAATGATATTATTGATGCCGAGGCTGACAGGGCTCATCCCAAAAAGAAGAACAGGCCGATTGCATCGGGTAAGATATCTCCCGGACAGGGAATAATAACAGCTGTGGTTTTTGGAATTATTTCAGCAGTCCTCTGCCTGAATACAAGTCCTACTTTTGTTCTTCTGCTTGTACTTTTTTTCCTTATTAACATACTTTATTCATTAAAGCTGAAACACGTTGTCCTGCTCGATATATTTAGTATTGCTGCCGGTTTTCTGATAAGAGTTATGTCGGGAGCAGTAATAATCCATGTAGCAGTTTCGAGTTGGCTTGTACTTACAACTATGTTTATTTCTCTTTTCCTTGCCGTAATGAAAAGACATTCGGAACTGGCAATTCTGCCTGAGAGTACAACTGCAGAGACAAGAAAAGTACTTGCTTTCTATTCCCTTAACTTTGCCGACCAGCTGGCCACTGTAGCCGCTGCAGGAGTTATAATATGTTATGCTTTGTATACTGTAGCCGACCGAACGATTTTAGTGTTTAAGACCGAGAATCTTATTTATACAACTCCCTTTGTTGTTTTCGGAATTTTCCGGTATATGTTCCTTGTATATATGAACAAGAAAGGCGAAAATACTACGCGCATACTTGTTTCCGATCTCCAGATGATAGCTACGGTAATCTTATACGCTGCCGTTACCTTATTGATAATTTACGGTCCGTTTTAATTATTACATAAATAATTTCTGTTGTAAACGGTTGAAAATTTTTATATGGTTGGCTTTAATTGAAACAAATATACTCTGTAAATGACTGATCAGCTGATAATATTAATCGTGCTTGTCCTTATAAGTGCATTTTTTTCGGGCTCTGAGCTTGCATTTGTCGTTGCAAATAAATTAAAGATAGAAGTCAGGGCCAGGAAGAAAAACTTTGCGGCGAAAGCTGCCTATTCTTTTGTAAGGAACCCCCGGTACTTCTTCAGCACAATACTCATTGCAAATAATATTGTAAATATTTCTTTCGCCTCATTAAGTGCAGTCATTCTTTCGGTCGCTTTCCATTTGAGTGAATTCAGCATCCTGATTATTTCAACGTTAATTCTTCTTATTTTCGGCGAGCTTCTGCCGAAGTATTTTGCACGGGAACTGGGCGACAGGATCGTGCTGTTTACCTCTTTCCCTATCCGCATCGTTTACTATGTCTTTTATCCGTTCGTGCGGATAACTTCATCCCTTTCTTCTTTCCTTACGCAGACGTCTAATATGAAGGCTGAAAATATCGACTTCCTCTTCAGCAAAGAGGATATAGAATTCCTCGTCAAAGAAAGTCACGAAGCTGGAATGGTTAATAAGAAAGAAAGCACAATCATTACAAGAGTGCTGGCTCTCGGTGAACAGAAAGTTTATGAAGCTATGCGG
>DATFVA010000152.1:0-11902 GCA_035260565.1 Ignavibacteriaceae bacterium
CGAGGGAATCTTTCCAGCTTGATGCAACATTATTATGTTCGATTTTTTGAAACGCGAGAGTTACAGCTTCTTCATATGAAACCGGAGTAATACCGAGCATTTTTTCAAGTTCATCGTTTTCTGCTATTACTTCTATTTTCATACTGTTGACAAGATTAATTGCAAGTTTGTATGAAGTAGACGTAACAAAGTAAAGCCAGTATGATGAAAGTCTTGGCGTCATTACAGGGACGGTTATGATTATTCTTTTCAGACCGCGCACTTCTGCAAACTTAATCAGCATCTCTTTATATGTTAATATATCAGGTCCGCCGATATCGTACGATTTATTAAAAGTTTCTTCCCTCAACAATACACCCGAAAGGTATTCAAGTATATTTCTTATTGAAATGGGCTGACTCCTTGTATTAAGCCATTTGGGGGCTATCATCACCGGGAGCTTTTCTACAAGATCCCGAATGATTTCAAATGATGCACTGCCTGAGCCTACTATTATACCGGCTTTTACTGAAGTCAGAGGGATGCTGCTTTTATTCAGTATCTCTTCGACTTTTTTCCTTGAAGACAGATGCCGGGAAAGTTTCTCACCTTTTGTAATACCGCCGAGATAAATTATCTGCTTTGCCGCAGTTCCGTTTATCATTTTAACAAAATTATTCGCTGTTATTACTTCCAGCTTTTCAAAATCCTTAATATTTGAACTCATTGAGTGGATGAGATAATAAGCTGCATCAATATCTTTAATGATGAGTGAAGCAGTCCTGTCCTTCAGAAAATCTACTTCTATCAGGGTAATATCGGGATGTTTATATATGCCTTCGGATGGGAACCTGTTTTTATCGCGAACGCAGCAGACAACCTGGTGTCCCTGCTGAAGCAGAACCGGAAGAAGTCTTTTACCCACATATCCGGTCGCTCCGGTCAATAGTATTTTCATATAACTTTCTATGTTTAATCTTTAAACAGAGAAAATGGCCGGATAATTCCCTGTTATGCTGGTTTTAATAGACTTTGAAATCCTGTTTAACTGAGCAACGTTTACTTCGAGTTCAGGAAATCATCTATAGTTTTTATAAACATATCAGGCTGATCCACAAAAGTCATATGCCCGCTTTGGGGGAATATGACCAGCTTTGATCCGGGTATTTTTGCATGCATCTCTTCTGACAATGAAGGAGCATATTCATCATGGTCGTCGTAATTAACAAGTGTAGGAACTTTAATCGTATGGAGCTGATCGACATATTCTACTGACTTCAGGTTTCCGTCTATTACATACTCACCATTGGAGCCCCACATCTCACGATACAGGTCCCAGGCGAAGCCGCCGCTTTCAGGATCATATGCAGGATCCGGTCTGCGCTGATATAGATAAGGGAAATATCCTTCACCCCAGGCAGCTTTCATATATTCAGCAGTATACCGGTTCTGCTCATAGGAGAGTCCGTGACCATACAAACCTTCAGCTTCCATTTTGTTTATACGGTTTCGCAGTTCGGGTGTCATATTTTCCTTAATATTATCGAAAACCTTGTTCATCTCCGAAGTACTTGGGAAAGTGCTGCAGAGAATCAGGTGAGATAAATTCTGCTGATATTTAAGTGCATAAGCCTGGGCAAGTACGCCCCCGAACGAATGTCCCAGCAGGTTTATCTTACCAAGTCCCAATGCTTTTCTTACAGCTTCCACATCCTCAACCATATTTTCAACCGTATACTGTTTAACATCTTCAAGCTGTTCAGACTTGCCTGAACCCCGCTCGTCAATAAAAATCAAACGATTATGCCGCGCCAGCGGAATAAGGTACGGAAGGAAATAATCGTGAGAAGCCCCCGGACCTCCGTGAATAATCATCAGGGGTTCTCCCTTTCCGAATTCCTCATACCATATCATTACTCCATCAGCATCAACGTATCCCTGCGTTATTTGATAAACATTACCGGCTGATGCTGATTCCTGTGCTGAAAGAAAGGTTGTTGTTAATACTAAAAATACTAATGTAATAAGTAAGCGGTTCATAATAATTCTCCCGAAATGTTCAGGGGTAAATTACTAAAAAGCGCAGGACCATTAAATAGAATTTCAAATAAGAAAAATTTCTTTTATCTTATTAAAGTTGTTTGGCAGCTCAAAAAGGAAGGAAAGTCAAATGAACAAAAACTGGTTTGTCAGAAAAGGAATGCTATTCTTTCCTGCCTCAGCCATTGGATGGATCCTGGCAGCAGTCTCATTTGTCTATTGCATTTATATCTTCCTGGCTATAGACAGCCGTTCTCATTCGGCAAGCGATACCCTCAGACCCTTCATACTTAACGTTTTAATGGTATTCATCCTTTACTCATTAATAGCGCTATTTACGAGCAGGAGTAAAAATTAAAACCGCCCGCATTCAGCAGGCGGATATTACCCCGGTAAAAAACATTACACAACCGGCCAGAGCCAGCCGAACACTCCTGCAGTAAAAAGTGAATATATTAAACCGTCAAACATCGATTTGATAGTAGCGCTCCAGTTTTTCCTGAACCAGATACTATCCTGCATAAGAGCAAGGCTATAGCCTGCGAAAGATACCGCACCGGCAAAACGGAACACTGCAAGGTAACCGGCACCTGCAGGGACTGCATGACTTGTTATATATGCAGCAAAAATGCTGATTATCAGGCAGTAAACAAACCAGAGAAACAGGCTGGAGCCCATAGTCATTTCTCCGGGAGGAAGGATGGTAGTAATAAGCACAGGGCCTTTGTTCATCTTTTCCCTGAATTGTTCAGATTTTCGTTCTTTTGTCTCAGTTGAATAAGGAATCATATAATCCCCGGGAGGAGGGTTATACTTCCTTAGATCCGCCATGATATTATCCTCTGACGGAAGTTTTTTGTAATCTGAATTGTGATAGGTGAAAACCATATGAAGAACAGAACTTACAACAAACACAACGACTGCAGAAAGCAGTATCGGCAGCCAGAGAGAAACAAATGAAACCATATTATTTCCTCCAGTAAGTTGGAAAATTGTATTTTATTATGCCCTCGTAATAAAATACGTAACTTTTAAGGATATCTGCAAGGTCGGGTTAAGAAGGTGGAGGAAGATGAGAGGATACGCTATTGAAAGGGTAACCACTAAGGTTTATGATGTGCCGGGAAGAGAAGTCAATACCCTGTTTAACGGGTACAAACAGCCGGGGATATATGAAACAGAGTGGAATGCCGGCGGTTTACCAAGCGGTATATATTTCTGCAGAGTAGCGGCGGCACCCGTAAATTCAAAGGGAGCTGACTATGAAAATGCTGCTGCTCAAATATTATCAAATGAGATATCCAATTTCCATATAAAAATAAATTTTTATCTTAATTTTGAGTGAAGCAATAATGAATTGAAATCAAGACATGAAGATCATTGAATATTTTCCTGCGGTACTTGTTTTATTATTACTATCATCCTGTGCCACCGAAACTGAGGACTGCATCTGCACAGACGAATTCAGAGTAATCACTGTGCTGATAATAAATGAAACAGGCAGCCCGGTTGAAGGACTTCAAACTACAGTAAGGGACGAAAAAGGTAAATCATATAATCCTGAAGAGGGGACATTATATGCCGGATATTACAGTATAATGACTGACAAATATGTTACGGACTTCACTACAGATTCCAAAAAGATCTATTTCACAGCATCTTCCGACAGTATGAATGTAAACGGAGAATATTTTATCAATACTGACAGATGTCGATGTCACATCAATAAAATAAGCGGACCGGACACACTGGTAATCAAATAAAAGCTTTTGCAGCTGCGGACTCTTTTTACATTTTTATGACAACAATCTGAGAAGAAAACGATATATTTATCTCAGAATTTACTAAAGGATTCTACCGCGGGATTAAGGATATCTAAACCCGGGGCATTTACTAAAAATATCCAATCATAGTAAAGGGCGAGAATTATGATCCGGAATTTTATTCCTGCAGCAGTTTTACAAACTGCGGTAATCTGTCTTGTACTTGTTGAAGGCTGCGTTCCTGCTCTTTCCGACATTACCCTGGCTCCCGGGTACAAATTTGAGAATAAAAATATCATTACTGTTTATGCCGCGGGATATGACAAACCCGATGATATATATGCACGTGTAATGTGTCTTGATCTGCAATCAAGGGGATATAAGGTGATCAACGCCAACGAGGTACTTAAAGCCCATAATGACTGGATCTCTGAAGATGCAGACCATAGAAAGGCAGCGAATGAGATCATCAACAGGTCATACTTTCCGAACAGCGACATTATTGTTGTGGTAAAAACAAAATGGGACACCGTCAGGTTTGTCACAGATGTTTTTGAGGAGAAGAATTTTGCCGGCTCTAAACTAATGGCTTCCGGATACATTCTAGAAAGACTAACTACTTCAGCAGCCTTCTATGACCGTTCAAGGGAGGCACCCATAAAGGCATTCAATGCAGACGACACCACCCATCTGCTTATTGACTCCAGGGACAAACGTTACTTTAAAGAAGAACCCTGGATGGCTATAGCAAGACAGCTTACATCCAATATTAATGATATTAAGTTATGCATTACCGATAACCTGCCCCCGGTTGAGTATAAATACAAAGTTAGTCTCTGGGTAGATAAATCCTACCGTAGCGCATTTCCGGAAGCATGGGAAAGCCAGGTAAAACTAAAACTCCTGCTCGCGAATGATATTCTCCGAAACCAGTTTGGAATTGAACTTGAACTGATTGAAATCAAGGAGTGGAATTCAGAGTTTAGTACCTCGTTAAAGTGGACTGCCGAGAAACTCCATGTTATTCACAATCCGGACGAAAGTGTGCTTCGCATAGGAATCACTTTCGATAATAACCTCAAAGCTAACTGGACTGACCGGACAAATGTGGGGCTTTCCCTGCCGTTTGAAGCAGATGCAATAATCGTTGCAGTACCTACGCTGCCGGGGTTAAGGTTATGGGGACCAATAGAAGAAGCAACAACGCTCGTACACGAAGTCGGTCATCTCCTCGGGGCGGTACATGTAAAAGATGAGAATTCGATTATGTACCCCACTTTAAATTCACTGGTTTATGAATTCGATAGCCTGAATACTAAAATTATAAACAGTATGAAAGGCAGCTACACCAGGGCAGCTAAAAATGACATCCTTAAAAATTACGCAAGTACACTACTTGATATAAAGAACTCATCTCCGGAAAATACAACTCCTTTTATCGGACCATTCTCTTTTGTTTTCAACAATTTATACCTGGACTATGAAAAACATTTTCACAATGACGACAATTTGAATTCATTTTTATTATCGATTATTCCTGATTCCTCATATGCACTTGCGGCGGCGGGATGCATCAAATACCGTCTTAAATACTTAAGCGGGGCAAAAAATGATCTTACAAAAGCATTAGAGATACATCCGGAATTTGCCGAAGCTCAATGGTACCTCGGAGCGGTGCTTAAGGAATCAGGGTATATTGACGAGGCAGAAAAGCATTTTGCACTAGCAAGACCCTATACAAAGTACTGGGTTACAGAATAAAAGACTTACGGGGACAGGATATTTTTAGATGCTGAATTTTTTGAACCCCGTAAATATAAATCCAACCGGGCACTGACTAACTGCTGCAAGCTGCCCGTCACGCAGAAGTAATTTAATTGGATATCCTTAGTTGATCTGAAGGCGCAAGTACAAATTCCGGTTTAAGCTTCACCCTGAACGGATTTATTTTAGTTACAATAATTGCTTTTTCTGCCGAAACATTATCCTTATTGACAGCAGTAACGAATAATGTATCAACAACCGGCGGGAAATCGGGTGATACAAACTTTATGTAACCGTTATGGTCCGGGCATCCCGATTGAAGTACTTCATTGTTGAGAATAAAAGCAACCCTGATGCTTTCCGGTTCTGTATACATATCCGTTACAAAACAATCTATCCGAACCGTGTCATCAGCTGCACATTGATAAGAGTCGCCGGCCTGAATTACGGGTTCAAAAAGAGTATTATAAATGAAACTGACAGCAGCCTCATTAGTTCCTTTCTCCGCTTTTATTGTCGTACGGCCGCTGCCGACAGATTTAATATATGCCGCAATTTCATACTTGCCTGCCGGAACATCATTGAATTCCGCCTTACCAAAAGAATCCGTAATTGATTGAAAAGTGGTGTTTCTTAATATTACCGCGGCGTGTACAACAGGCGAATTATCTTCAGCCAATACCCGGACGCTTATTGAAGCTGAATTATCTTCCGGTGCACTGATTTCATTCGAACAGGAACCTAAAATGACAGGCAATAAAAGTAAGAGAAATACTCCCCGGTACATTTATAACTCCCAATATTTTCAGAGACTTAAATTTAACAAAAACAATAAACAGAAAAAAAATAACGGGGGAATGAACTTTTAGTATTTTGGATATGTTCTTAAAGAAAAATAGGAGAGACAATTGCCCAGGTTTATAATAATTTCATTATTGCTCATTTTTTTCTTTTCCACCGGAAGAGCCCAGGAGGAGGCGGGGTCTGTTTACGGAAAGGTTACCGATGCAGTCAGCAATCAGCCTCTGATCGGGGTCAATATCATTATTGAAGGAACTAATTTCGGCGCAGCTACAGACCTGGAGGGGCACTATGAAATCAGCAGCATCCCGGTAAATACCTACCGGATAAAAGCTTCTATTATCGGCTATTCTTCCAGAATAAAAACTGATATTTTGATACGTTCATCAAAACCAGCTGAGGTTGATTTCAGTCTTACTGAGGAAGCCATCAGGCTTCAGGATATTACAGTAAAATCAGACTATTTCAGCAAAAGTCCTACAGAGGTTATAAGCACAAGAAACTTCGGATACGAAGAGATCAGGAGAGCGCCCGGAGGGTTTGAAGACGTCATCAGGGCACTGTCTGTCCTCCCCGGAGTAGCACAGGCCGATCCGGGCAGGAATGACCTGATTGTGCGTGGAGGAGCCCCTTCTGAAAACTTGTACATTGTTGAAGGAATGGAGATACCCAATATTAATCATTTTGGTACCCAGGGAGCTGCCGGAGGACCTTTAAGTTATATAAATCTCGACTATGTAAAAGAGACAACTTTTTCGACAGGAGGATTTTCAGCAGAGTATGGGGATAAGCTATCTTCAGTACTAAAAATAAACCTGAGAAAAGGGAGAGATGACAGGCTTGGCGGAAAAGCCACAATCTCGGCTTCCCAGTTCGGTCTAAACCTGGAGGGACCGCTGGGAAAAAATAACAATTTTATTTTCTCGGCCAGAAGAAGTTACCTGGATTTTATCTTCAAAGCCGCCGGGTTCGGATTTGTACCTGAATACTACGATGTAATAACCAAGGCTGATTTCAAGCTGGATAATTCAAACAGCATCTCTTATCTGTTTGTCGGAGCCTTTGATAATGTAAAGTTCTTTAATGAGACGGCAGATCAGCGGTTTGATAATTCAAGAATACTGGGAAGCGACCAGACACAGTATGCAGCCGGGATAGGCTATCAGCACCTTATTGATAACGGCTTCTTCGATATTACTCTCAGCAGAACATTTGTTGATTATAACACTCTGCAGAGGGACAGTCTGCTTAACCCGATCTTTAAAAATATTTCAAGGGAACAGGAAAATTCCCTCAGGGGAGATCTTGTATATAAGGTATCGTCATCAACTGAGATCACTGCCGGCCTAATGGGTAAGCTCATTAAGTTTAGTGCAGATGTCCTTCTTCCCGGATTCATTACATCCTTTCATGACACACTGCCTGTAAATTCTCTGAAGGATGAAGAAATTTATTACAAGGGTTCGGGATACATAAATCTGAATCATTTATTCTTTGAAAGGCTGAAGACAAATACCGGGTTTCGTTTTGATTATTTTAGTCCCCTTGAAAAGACATTTTATATCTCGCCGCGGATTTCGGCTTCTTACAGCCTCTCTGAGCTGACATCATTAAATGCTTCAGGCGGAATTTACTACCAGTCCCCTTCCTACATATGGCTGGCAGCTGATGAAAACAAGAACAATTTAAAAGATATCCGTGCCGATCATCTTGTAGTGGGAATCGATCATCTGATCAGGGAGGATGCCGTGGTAAAACTTGAAGCTTTTTACAAGTGGTATAAAGATTACCCCGCAAGCCTGTTAAGGCCATACTTAATTTTGTCGAATACCGGAGCAGGATTTGAAGGTTCAGATGATAACTTTTCATCTTTCGGATTAGAACCACTGACCGATGGGGGCAGCGGGAGAAGCCGGGGTTTGGAACTTTCGGCGCAGAAGAAATTATCCGATCTGCCATTCTACGGAATAGCCAGCCTGACTTATAGTGAAACCAGGTTCACACCGCTGGATGGTGTAACCCGTCCCGGAGGATATGATCAGAAATGGATTTTAAACCTCAGCGGCGGCTACAAATTCAATGAAAGGTGGGAAGCAAGTATGAGATTCCGTTTTGCTTCCGGAAGTCCTTATACACCGTTTGAATCCGACGGCAGACAACTTGTTTCAAGATATTTAAGCATCTATTACGATCCGCTGCACAGTCTTGATATACGCGTTGACAGAAGGTGGTATTTCAGCAGCCTGACACTGATAACGTATGTAGATATTCAGAATATTTACAATAATAAAAGAAGCAATTCAATCCGCTGGAACACGAGAGCCCAAACAGCTGAAAAGGGTGAGGCGATCGGCATTCTTCCAACCATCGGTTTAAGCCTGGAATTTTAACCTGCCAAAAAAATGCGATAACGGGAAAATTATCTTGAACAGATTGATATAAAATTCGCTGCCGGACAGGTGCCCCTGATACTGACTTTAATTTTTCACAGGAATGAAGAAGACTGCTTAATAAATGGAGTATCAAGCAGTCTTTTACTACAATTCTGCTATTCGCTCTTTACATAACTAAGGTCAGGACGTGTATGCCCGTTTTTATGTTCAAAATGAGTAAGCATCGGCATCATCTGGTTCCAAAGGTCATCCATATCCTTTCCAAGTGCAGCATTGTCCTTATCCATCTGCTGATAGAACGACACAGCATCACTGGCCATAGTTGTAACTACAATCAGGTTGTCATTCTCACCCATATCTGCAAACCATACGGTATAAGGCGTCGGGATTTTTTTATCCTCATAAAGCTTTTTAATTTTTGCTCCCAGCTGCATTACTTCCTGTCTTTTATCAGGTTTCATAATATAATAGTCCCAATGAATAAAATTCTGTTTAGTCATATCGAGACCCTGGTCCTGCTTTGAATCATAAGAGAGGGAATTTGAACGTCTGAAAACAAGTTCCCGTACAGAGGCAATTGCTTCCGAGTTTTCCTGCATTACCTTATTCATTTTATCTTTATCTGCTTTCGACATCATATCATTAAAAGCTGCAGACAACTTGTCGACATCACCATAATTTTTAAGCGGAACAAGGTAATAAAAATGAAGATCATCAGTCTGTGAAGCTCTTATCCATGGAACATCAAGCTTCGTATCCATCATCATTTTTGTAAAATCCTTTGACGTACTGTTATACTGATCCATTTTATCTATTCTGGCAACTTCCTCATGTATATAGAAGAGCGGATCAGAGGGCTGCTCCTGTGCCAATCCGGTTACGGTAAACAGCGAAATGAATAAAAGAGACAGGAATGACCCGAAAGAGTGCAGAACTTTCATACGAACCTCCTGAAGGTTTTATTTATAAAATAGTTTTTATGGAGAATAAGCGTAGGAAGAAATTAAGTCTCAAAATCTTTATTGTCAATCATTTTCTAGTCTTTTCCAACACGGGTGACGGATGAACCGAAGTATATATGAACAGATCAGCAGGTAAACCAACCGGCGGCCGTGTTTTATAGTTTGGAAGAATACAAAACCCTATCGAACAATGGACTTCCTATCGATAAAATTTATAGGGAATTTATATTTTTCAATTGTTAAATTTAGCGGGTCTCTCATAAAAACTTTTATTTGACCGTTCATAACAATTTTATTGAGATGCACTTAAGGGGATCATAATTTAATTTTATAATTTAGCCAAAGGTCTATCAGTCAAAACAAATTATTTCTTTTAACCAATATCAGGAAACTTATGTATAAGATACTCTTCTTTTTTTGTACTGCCATTATTCTATACCAGGCTCAGACAAACGCCCAGGTAAACGCCAGGATGCTGCAGTATCCGGATGTTTCACACTCTCAGATTACTTTTTATTACGGGGGAGATCTCTGGGTGGTTTCAAAAGAAGGCGGGACTGCAAATAAACTTACAAATGCGAAGGGGCAGGAAATTATTCCCAGGTTTTCGCCCGACGGATCGAAGATAGCGTTCAGCGGAAATTATAACGGCAATGTAGATATTTATGTTATTCCGACAAACGGCGGAATGGCGGAACGCGTTACACATCATGGAATGTTCGACCGCATGGATGACTGGTATCCCGATGGTTCTAAAATCCTTTATACCTCTTCTATGGAAAGCGGCAGGCAGAGGTTCAGCCAATTTTATTCCGTTTCACCGGAAGGAGGTATGCCCGGTAAGCTGCCCATACCCTATGGTGAATTCGGGACATTATCTCCTGACGGGAAGAAAATAGCATACACTCCGAGAACAAGAAGCAACAGAACGTGGAAAAGGTACCGTGGGGGAATGGCACCGGATATATGGATATTTAACCTTGAAAACAATGCATCTGAAAATATCACAGATGATCCTGCCAATGATGAATTCCCGATGTGGTATGGAAATACTATTTATTTTCTTTCAGACAGGAACTCGGAGAAAAGAGCAAACATCTATGCTTACGATACTGCCTCAAAACAAATAAGACAGGTTACTGATTTTAAAGAGTATGATACCCACTTCCCTTCTTTAGGTCCGGATGATATTGTTTTTGAAAACGGAGGTAAACTATATTTACTCAATCTTACATCAGAGAAATACAGAGAGGTCAGGATCGATGTAGTTACTGATGAATCAACTCTTCTTCCGCATGCAGAGAATGTCAACAAGCTCATTCAAAGTTTCTGGGTATCACCTGATGCTAAACGTGCAGTATTTGAAGCACGCGGCGATCTCTTTTCTGTACCGGCTGAAAATGGTCCCATACCGGATCTTACAAATACCTCTGGATATGCTGAAAGGTATCCTTCCTGGTCGCCCGACGGAAAATATATTGCATACTGGAGTGATAAATCAGGCGAATATGAACTTTACGTAAAAGATATCGAGAAGGCGGGTTATGGAAAAAAACTTACTTCATACGGTCCGGGATACCGGTACCAGATTTACTGGTCGCCGGATAGTAAGAAGATGGCCTTTATTGATAAAGCTATGAAAGTATATATCTACAATATGGATGATGATAAGACGACAGAGGTAGATAAAGAAAAGTCAATGTACGAGGGAGGACTGGAAAACTTCACGGTAAGCTGGTCGCCCGACAGCCGGTGGCTTGCCTACCAGAAAGATACCGATAATAATCATACGGCTATCAGCATCTTTGATACAAAAGAAGGGAAATTTCACCAGGTAACTTCCGGCTATTATAATGATTCGCAGCCGGTGTTTGACCCGGAGGGGAAATATTTATTTTTCCTTACCAACAGGAACTTTAATCCTGTATACAGCGACCTTGACAATAGTTTTATTTATCCTAATGCAACAAACATAGCGGCAGTTTCCCTGGAGAAGGATACGCTTTCACCGATGGCTCCAAAAAATGATGCTGCTGTTATAAAAAAGGATGAAGATAAGGATAAAGATGAAAAAGAAAAGAAGAAGGATGAGAGTAAAAAGGAAGAAAAGAAGAAAACAGAAATAACGCTAGATGGTTTTGAAGGAAGACTGGTAATCCTTCCGCCTGAAGGAGGCAACTATACAAACCTGCAGGCTGTT
>DATFVA010000153.1:0-2973 GCA_035260565.1 Ignavibacteriaceae bacterium
GTTATGTCATATGAGGGTGAAGAAGAAATATCAGGGTTATATGAATACAGAATATATATTGCAATAGACGATCCGAACATTGATTCTTCGAAAATCCTTAACAAAGAAGCAACTTTTACCCTGATCAGATCTGATAAAAGCACGACAGAAATTCATGGAATTATCTCGCAGTTTCAGCAGTTCGGACATTCGAAGTTCCATTATTTCTACAAAGTTGTCCTTGTACCACGGCTGTGGAATTCCGGACTCACGTTCCGGAATGAAGTTTACCAGAATGCCGGGATTAGTGATCTGATTAAAGCTGTCCTTGAGAATAACGGACTAACCGGCAGCGATTATAAAATTGATCTGAAAAATAATTATCCAGTAAGCGAGTTTGTTGTCCAATACCGGGAGACCGATTTTAACTTTCTGAGCAGAAGGCTTGAGCATTACGGCGTCTATTTCTATTTCGATCAGAGCGGTGATAAAGAGATAGTGTGCTTTACCGATGATAACAGTAACCTGCCGAAGGCAGACCTTTCTGAAGATATAAGCTTCAATGAAAACCAGGAACCCTCTGCGGATCTCGAAACTATTCTCGAACTCATTTCCAATGAAAAGGTCGTCACCGGAAAAGTTCAGCTTAAAGATTATAATTATCTTTTCCCGGAAAAACAGCTGATGGCGGAGAGTAAAATTAATTCTGATCTGCCGGGAACTTACTATGATTACGGAGACAATTTTGAAGATGAAAAGGCAGGTTCATTTCTCGCAAAAGTGAGAAACCAGGAATTTCTGGCACAGAGCCAGATATTTACCGGAAAAACAGACTGCAGGTTATTCAGTGCAGGCTACCGTTTTAAAATGAAGAATCATTTCCGTGACAGCTGGAACGAAGAATTCATCATCACCAAAATTATCCGCTATGGTTCTCAAAAGGGACTTTATATAATTCCCAACCAATTCGGCGCTCCAGATGTTCTTTATGAATGCCGTTTTGAAGCGATACCTTTTGATATTGATTTCAGGCCCGCAAGAAAAACTCCTATTCCAAAAATCTCAGGCATTATGAGTGCTAAACTGGAATCAGGCGCAGGCGATGAGTATGCATATCTCGATGAACATGGAAGATATAAAGCAAAGATGATGTTTGATTTGAGCGATAAGACAAACGGGGAAGCTTCCCTGCCGATAAGATTAACACAAAGTTATTCAGGATCCGGTTACGGGATGCATTTTCCGAACCATAAAGATGCGGAACTTTTATGGGCCTGCGTCGACGGGAACGTAGACAGACCGATAGGCATCGGGACTGTGCCCAATCCCTCCCAGGCTTCTCCTGTTGTTTCAAATAATAAAACACATAATATCATCAGAACGGCTGCGGGAAATGAGATACTAATTGACGACAAATCCAAAGAAACACAAATTTCATTTACTACTTCAGATTCACACAAAATTCTGATGGATGATAAAGATGATAAGATCGAGGTGACCTCAAAAGATAAACATAAAATCACAATGGATGATAAGAACCAGAACATCACCATTACCACAAAGGATGGACATACAATCCTGCTTGACGATAAAAACACCAAGATTATTGTGACAAGCAAAAATGGTCATTTCCTTATGATCGATGATACTGACGGGTCTGAAAAAATACAGATGTCTGACAAACCAAAGAACAATAATTTTATCATAGACATTAAAAACAATAAGCTTCTTATAGAGACAAAAGAAGGAAGCATCGATATCCACGCTCCGAAAGGTGAAATAAACGTTAAATCAAAAACCTTCAAACTGGAAACTGAAGGTGATACAGAAATAAAAGCAGCAAACATCAAATCTGAAGCGAAGACAGACTATAAAATTAATGCAACAAATATAAGTACAGAAGCAAAAAGCGACCTGAAGCAAAAAGGAATGACAATATCATCGGAAGCCAGTACTGACAATAAAATCAAAGGATTGAATACTACCGTCGAAGCAAGTGTCAATATTAAGATTAAAGGTGCTCTATCGACCGTGGAAGCCTCGGGTATAAACACAATTAAAGGAGCAATGGTAAAGATAAATTGATGAGTAAGGAAGTTTTATTATGAGCTTTGCAGCAAGAATGGGAGATACGTGCGCACATGGCGGTGCCATTGTTGCCGGATATCCTACTGTTCTGATAGAAAATATGCCGGCAGCGAGAGTCGGCGACATGCATGTTTGCCCCATGGTAACCCCCGGCACTCCTCCGATCCCTCATGTAGGAGGGCCAATTATGCCACCCGGAAGTCCTACTGTTCTTATCGGAGGACAGCCTGCGGCAAGAATGGGAGATATGGCTACCTGCGTTGGACCGCCTGACTCAATAATAAAGGGAAGCGCGACAGTAATGATAGGTATGGGAGGAAGCGGGAGCGGCAGCGGAGGCGGTGCAGGTTCATCCGGAGCAGCCGCAGCTAAAGCCAGTGCGAAAAGTGCCGTAGCCGGGAGTCCAGAAGCATCCACCAAAGAAAAGAACTGGATAGAATTTAAACTTGTAGATAAAGCCGGGAATACTGTCAGCGGAGTAGATTATAAATTGACAGATACTGAAAACAAGGACTCATACAGCAAAGTCAAATCGGACGGAAGAATAACAAGGGACGCGCTAAAGGATGGAGATGCAAGTTTAATCCTGAAAAAAATATTCAAAGCAAAGTGGTCAAAGGACCTTGTAAAACCAGGTGACAAAGTAGAGCTTAGCGTTGAGGCTGAAGGAATAGAGGATGGTGAAAAAATAACTCTCTTCATATGGGGGCGGGATATCAGGAAAGCTGATTCACAGGTTAAGAGTTTTGATGTTAAAGTAAACGGCGGCAAAGCAAAAGCCGAATGGGAAGTTTTGACTGAGACAGCCCATGGAGACGGCTACTCGAACTCCGATTATTATTTCACCGCTCTCTACGAACCTGCCATTACAGCCCGATCGGGCAGTTTGTATATAGAAGATTATAT
>DATFVA010000154.1:0-4362 GCA_035260565.1 Ignavibacteriaceae bacterium
TAAGCATTCGCTTTGCACCAACATCAACCTTCTCAATTTGTTTGTGTAAAGAAGTTCGGTTAAAATATCTTCTGAAATTTTCTACATCCGGAAGTTCGGGCATTGAAAATCCTTTCTCTTAATATTTATAATAAGATATACCTGAAAGATGAAAAGTTATGTGATAGTTAAAACAATAATTATCGAAGCCTGCTGATTATAAGCTGCGAGATTTTGTCCCCTATACTTAATGAAGCCGTCGCCGCCGGTGAAGGAGCGTTCAGAACATGAATCATTTTTTCTGCTTCAATAATTCTGAAATCATCGGTAAGTCTACCGTCTTTTTCAAGGGCCTGTGCACGTACACCTGCCCCGCCGGCCTCTATATCATCCGCAGTTATTTCAGGAATTAACTTCTGTAGAGAATGAACAAATGAAGCTTTACTGAAGGAACGGTAGTATTCTTTGAAACCCATTTTGTAATGTTTTGCTGCCATCCTCCAGAATCCCGGGAAAACAGACATCTCCAGAATGTCTTTCAGTGCAAAATCGCTGCGCGAATATCCCTCCCGTTTTAATGCAAGTACCGCATTCGGTCCTGCCTCAACTCCTCCTTTCATCATCCTTGTAAAGTGCACACCCAGAAAAGGGAAACCCGGATCGGGTACAGGATAAATAAGATTCTTTACCAGGTATTCTTTTTTCTTTTTCAGCTTATAATATTCACCGCGGAATGGAATGATCTGAAGTCCGGGTTCAACACCGCAAAGTTTGGCAATCCTGTCGGAATAAAGGCCGCCGCAGTTTACAAGCATCCTGCAGCTGAATTCTCCACCAGTAGTTTCAGCAATTAAACCGCTTCCATCTTTTTTAAGAGATACAAACCTGCAGCCGGTCTTAACCCCTCCCCCTGATTTCTTAAATATCTCCGAATATTTCTCTGTTACAGTTTTATAATCAACAATCCCGGTTTCAGGTACATATAAGCCTGCTATTCCGGCGGCATGCGGTTCAAAGTCCTTTATCTCGTCGCCGCGAAGTCTTTTCAATCCTTTTAACCCGTTAGCAATTCCTCTTTCTTCCAGCATCCTAAGCCTGGGAATTTCAGATTCATTCGTCGCCGCAACAACTTTACCGCATTGCTCATAATGGATATCATTTTCTTTACAAAAGCGGTACATACGCTCTCTACCTGCTACACAGTTTTTAGCTTTAAGCGATCCGGGCTTGTAATAAAGTCCGCTGTGGATTACTCCGCTGTTGTTTCCCGTCTGGTGGGCTGCAAGTTTATTTTCAGCTTCAATTACTATAACTGAATATTTGCCTGCCTGTAAAAACAGCATGGCAGTTGCCATACCCACAATCCCGCCCCCAATAATTATAACGTCACTATTCTTAACGGCCATATAATAAACTTTGAATTTTCGTGATGCTAAATTTACATTTATGTTAATCTTTATGCACTATTTGGATTGTCACTAATTTGTAATTTGAAATACTTTTACATTAAAGAAGCATAATTCATAATAAAAGAAAAATAAATTTTGAACAAAAAGCAGAAAATAACCGTGGCTGCCGGATTACTGGTAATAGCAATTGTTTTTGCTATATGGGTATCGTATGGCGGCGAACTTTTCACAAAAACCCAGATTCTTGTTGAGAAAAAAGATGAACTTTTCGGTACTACTTATAAGGAATGGAAAGATCACTTTGTGTGGGGTCTCGATTATACTCTGTACATAACCGGTGCAACCGTATTTGTTTGCGGAATCCTGTTTTTAGTATTCAGAAGAAAGAAGGCATTTTAAATGAAAAATATCTTGCAAACTTTATTTTTAACAATCGTATTTGCAGCTTTAACCTTTGCCCAGGGATTTCAGGTTAAAGCAAGCGGTGAACAGACTTTTAATTTTAAAGCCGGGGGTGCTAACCAGGCTTCGTTTTATAGTACAACAACGCTTGAGGATGTACAGGGATTGACCAGGGAGATCAGCGGATCAATTATCTTTGATGTAAATGACTTCAGTACAGTTCATGGTGAGATATCATTCCCGGTTTTGTCTTTGAATACAGGTATTGAAAAAATGGTAAAAGATTTACGGAGCGACTCATGGCTTGATGCCGAAAAATATCCGGAGATTTCATTTAAAGTAAAAAAGGCAGTCAATATCAAAAAAGTATCCGAAAGTAAAATAGAGGCAGATGTAATAGGAGATTTCTTCCTTCATGGGGTAACCAGGGAGGATACTGCAAGCACAACGATAACGTACCTTGATGAAAGTCCCGTTACTCAACAGAGAATGCCCGGTGATTTACTGGGAGTACAGGCAGAGTTTTTCATAAACCTTTCGGATTATAATATAAAACACATGCTTCTGGGTAAAAGAGTAGCTGAAAAAATAGACATTAAAGTAAACCTTGTGGGTTCAAATAAAGTTTCTCTGTAACTAGTTACAAATCATTAAGAGCGGTGAGGCCGCTCTTATTATATCTCTCCCCAAATAATTCCTCTATATTTAATACATTTCATTATATTTACAATTCATTCAGCTTGATAATTCCATGAAAAAAACAATAACTATATTCGGCAGTTCAAGACCAAATGAGGGGGAAGCAGAGTATGATACGGCATATAATTTGGGACGGCTGCTCGCTCAGAAAGGGTTTGATGTCTGTACAGGCGGGTACCAGGGGATAATGAACGCTGTAAGCAGGGGAGCCGCTGAAAACGGCGCTGAAGCAATCGGGATAACTATAGAGGGATGGGGCGTCGTTCCGAGTAAATACCTGACAAAGGAAATTAAGTGCGCCAGTCTGAATGAAAGGCTTGAAAAACTGGTATCTGCGGGAGATGCATACGTAGTACTGCAGGGTGGTACGGGAACTCTTTTGGAACTGGCTCTCGTATGGGAATTGATAAACAAAAGAATGCTGAAAATAAAACCGATAGCCTCACATTCAGTGATGTGGAAGGAAATCGCAGCAATTATAGATAAGCAGTTAACAATTGAGAAACGAGTTGCCGGACTGATTAGAAATTTTAGTACACCGGAAGAAATTGCTGATTATTTATATCATTCACTTAAAGAAAATGATTAATCCAGTATTTCCACTACTGCATCGTAGACCATATCAACTGTTAATTCCTTAATGCACTTGAATAGAACATCATCTCTGAAGCAGATTAAAGGACGGGGTGAATAGATAAAGCATGGGGAGCAGTCTAAAGCTAACCTGACTATTTTATGTTCCGTTTGCCATGGATGGATATAATGAGGATTTGTGGGTCCTAATATTGCCACAACTCTCAGCTTTAAAGCTGAGGCTACATGCATCAGGCTGGAGTCATTCGATACAAATACATTACACCTCGCCATTAGTGCAGCACTCTCAGCTAAATTTCCTGACTCTATTACATATGAATTATCTGAATTAATAAGGCCATTTATATTCTTTTTAAGGTCCGCTTCTTCCGGGCCTCCGAAAATCAATATCTTAGCATTTTTTTCCTTTATCAGTCTTTTGCCTAGCTCTGAGAACTTTTCAGGTTCCCATCTTCGTTTCTCCTGGTTCTTTAATGTTGCAGATCCCGGGTGGAACCCAGCCAGGAAATCAGAATCTTTGAGATTATTATTGCTGAAGAAATTCAGTGCATAATTCTCGTCCTCCATTTTAAGAGGAAATATAAGAGGTGGCTCCTCATTGAACTTTTTATTTAATAATTTTTCAATGAGTCTGATATTTGTCCTGGCATTATGTACCAGGTCATCCTCCGGTACTCTTATATTATTAAGGTCCCCCAGGTTCTGCAGATCTTTTCTTAAATATTTAGCCGCTGCTCTTTTGTCTGCACCTATTAAAAAATTGATAATGTTATATTCTTTCCTGTTGGAAGGATATACATTAATTGAAGCATCATACTTGTGCCGGAAACCCAGGATATATTTTAATGAACGAAGTGGCCCTTCCTTTATAAAATCAAAATGAAATACATTGTTCAGGTCCGGATTTCTTTCATATATATCCTTAACACCGCCGAACATTACAAGAGCATCAATCTGAGCCCCGGGCAGTGCCTTACGCAATAGCTGCAGAGCCGGAGTAAACATAAGTGCATCGCCGATTCCGGATAAAGCAAGGATTAGAATTTTCATCTAAGGACTTTAATAATTCAAAGATTTTTTAATATATAAAAAATAAGCGGCATAAAAGCCGCTTATAAAATTAAATTCTGTAAAACCTATTTTCCTGTATCAGGTTTGGGTACAGAATCTACCTGTATCCTGTCTTTCTTGGCAAGGTTTGTATACTTTGCAATATTTGCCTTTACATTAGGATCGTTAGGATACATAGTCCCCAGTCTTTGCCAGATACCGAGCAGTT
>DATFVA010000155.1:0-6006 GCA_035260565.1 Ignavibacteriaceae bacterium
ACCCTGAATGTTCCTGGTATTGCCGGATTCGGTAAAGCACTGGAAATTGCTTCAAAGAATTTTGAAACGGAATACACCAGATTAGCATCATACAGAAATAAGATGCTCAAAGCCTTTGCGGAATTTACTGGAGATATCAGGTTGAATGGTGACCCGGATAACCACCTTCCTAATAATTTAAATATATGTTTCGAGGGCGTACGCTCAGAGAATTTAATAATGAACTTACGGACTATCGCGTTGTCAACGGGTTCAGCATGTACTTCTGCTTCATTAAAACCAAGTCACGTACTTAAAGCAATAGGCCTTAGCGATGATCTCGCTAAGTCATCCATAAGGTTTGGCCTTGGGCGGTTTAATGATGATGAGGAAATTGATTATGTTATCACTGAAGTTGCCAATGAGGTCAGTAAAATACGCATGAATTCACAATCAAAAATTAAAGCAAATATTATTCACTAAATCAAAGGATTTAATATGCTTCGGGGAAAATTGAGCAAGTTCTATAGTCAGCTTAAGAATGAGGACAAGCAGTTTCTGAGTTTTCTTAAAGCAAAATACCCTTTATTTCATAACTCGAATTTCTTCTACAGAGATTTTCAATATGGAGTAAGGAAATATCTTGAACTGAAAGATATTGATATTACATATGGAGAATCTGATAAACTAGCACTTCAACTAGTTACATATTTTGAGGAGAAAGAAATATTTATCCCGGTAAGCAAACAAGCGTGGACAATCAATTATCCTGAATTTGTGACGACTGTCCCAGGCGATCCGCTCTAAGTAATATAAGTTTGATTATTTAAACTCTTAAAGATAAATTTTAATAAAAGAGAAGGATTTAACAATGTCTGATATTAAAATCGCAAATGATATAATTATAACAGAAAAAGCAGCTAAAGAGGTACGGCAGATACAGTCTGAAAATAATATTCCTGAAAACTTCGGATTAAGAGTAGGTGTTAAAGGCGGCGGCTGTTCAGGGTTAACTTATACACTTGGCTTCGATGGTGAAGCAAAAGAAGGCGACACGGTAATTGAGGATAACGGCATAAAGCTTTTTGTTGACGGTAAAAGCCTGTTCTACCTGATGGGAACACAGCTTGATTTTTCAGACGGATTAAACGGAAAGGGTTTTATCTTTAATAACCCGAATGCAACGAAAACCTGCGGCTGCGGTGAATCATTCGGGGTCTGATGTGAAGTTTTAAATTTTATTTCATTAACAATTGTAAGGAGGTTAAATACATGGGAAAATTTGAATTGCCTAAGTTACCGTACGGATATGATGCGCTTGAGCCCTACATTGATAAAACAACTATGGAGATTCATTATACAAAACATCACAATGGTTATGTAACCAAACTGAATGAAGCAGTTGCCGGTACAGACCTTGAGAATAAATCGCTTGTGGAAATTCTTAAAAGTGCTTCAAAACATCCCGTTGGAGTGCGGAATAACGGCGGCGGTCATTATAACCATTCATTATTCTGGACGGTTATGAAGAATGGCGGCGGCGGATTTCCTAAGGGAGACCTTGAAAGTGCAATCAATTCTTCATTTGGTTCATTTGAAGAGTTCAAGAAGCAATTTGCAAATGCAGCTGCAACAAGGTTCGGTTCCGGCTGGGCATGGCTGATTGTTAATGACGGGAAATTGGCTATCACTTCTACAGCTAACCAGGATAACCCGATAATGGATGTAGCAGAGATAAAAGGTACACCTATCCTGGGCCTTGATGTATGGGAACATGCTTATTATTTGAAATACCAGAACAGGCGTCCCGAGTATATCGATAACTGGTGGAATGTCATCAACTGGGATGAAGTCACTAATCGGCTAAAAAATGCAAAATAATCAGTAAATTTAAGGCGGAAGAAATTCCGCCTTTTTTTACGGTGTAATTTAATGTTAAAAAAAATTCCAATATTTGCGCTGAATATAGTGGTATTTCCGTCATCAAAGTACCCTCTTCATATTTTTGAGGAGAGGTATAAAAAGATGATCAATAAATGCCTGCACGAACATACAGGATTTGGTATCGTCACCAGGATAGATAATGAATTATCGAAAATAGGCAGCTATGTTGAAATAGAGGATATCCTCAAGAAGTTCGACAATGGAGAAATGGACATATCTGTTGCAGGCAAGGGGCGTTTTTTCATTGATAATGTTTATTCTAATCCTGATAATTACCTTGTCGCGGAAGTATCCGAATATGAGGACCTCACATCGGAGGTTAACCCTTCCCTCCTGAGTGAACTTCAGTCTTCATTTGAAAGATTAATTGAAAAGACTAATTTTCAGCTTGAAGATGCATTCTGGAGGAACTACGAAGGAACCGGATTAAAATCATTCAAGCTTGCAGAAAAATCAGGCTTATCCCTGAAGCAGCAGCAGTCATTGCTGACTTTCCGGGACGAAAAAGAGCGTGTAAATTACCTGATAGAACATTATGAAAATCTTGAAAAACAAATCTCAGAATCCTCAACCGTACGCAGTATTGTTATGAGTGACGGTTATATTAATAATTAACCTTTCTATATTTTGCGTTCCTGGTTTCTAATAATTTATCTGACTGTTCTGACTTTTCTCATATAGAGCTGCAATGAAATGATGGCACCCTGCCTTTTCTATTTCACTTTTATAGCTGCCATTGCAACGTGATTTAAGGCGAAAGTGCAGGGGTGAAAGCCGATGTTTGATCACTGTTGAACTCTGGCCGGATACACATTGGAGGAAGGAAATAATGAAAAGAGGGTTACTTGCATAGATGCTGCCGTCTGGTGATTAATAAAAAAAGGGAAAGCAGAGTGCTTTCCCTTTAAAAAATCTTATTTACTTCTTTTATACTTCGGCTCTTATGTATTTCTCTACCAGTCTGAGCCTGTTTATAGCCCTTTTAAGGGCCTGTTCTGCCCTTTCAACATCGGTAGTATCAGTTTTGTGCGTCAGCCTGTTTTCGGCCCTTTCTTTTGCACTTCGTGCTCTTTCAACATCTATCTCTCCAACATCTTCAAGGGAATCCGCAAGTACAAGAACGTGATTATTCAGCACTTCAACAGTTCCACCGCCTGTTGCATATTTTTTTTCATTACCGCCGGTCAGTACAACTTTTACTTCACCTATCTCGAAGGTGCTCATTAAAGGTGCGTGATTCTTTAATACCTGGAAACTTCCTTCGGTTCCGGGTATTGTAACTGACTGAACTTCACCGTTAAAAGATATTTTGTTTGGTGTAATTATTTCAAGAGTTAAACCCGCCATGATCAGCTCATCTTCTTTGCTTTTTCAACTGCTTCTTCAATAGTGCCTACATACATAAATGCTGACTCAGGAAGATCATCATGCTTTCCGTCAATTATTTCACGGAAACTTCTGATAGTATCCTCAAGCTTAACATACTTACCTTTGAATCCGGTAAACTGTTCTGCAACGTGGAAAGGCTGGCTGAAGAATCTCTGGATCCTTCTTGCTCTCCTGACCGTAATTTTATCTTCATCAGAAAGCTCATCCATTCCAAGAATATTAATGATATCCTGAAGATCTTTATACTGCTGAAGTATTTCTTTGCATAGGCGGGCAACATCGTAATGCTCCCGGCCCAGGATGCCTGGTTCCATAATTCTCGAAGTGGAATCAAGGGGATCAACCGCAGGATAGATACCAAGCTCAGAAATCTGACGGCTCAATGTTGTTGTAGCATCAAGGTGAGCAAAGGCTGCTGCAGGAGCAGGATCGGTTAAGTCATCTGCAGGGACGTAAATAGCCTGGATAGAAGTAATGGATCCTTTATTGGTTGATGTAATTCTTTCCTGGAGTGCACCCATCTCAGTAGCAAGATTAGGCTGGTATCCTACAGCAGAAGGCATACGTCCAAGAAGTGCAGATACTTCAGATCCGGCCTGAGTAAAACGGAATATATTATCTATAAACAGCAGAACATCTCTTCCCTCTTCGTCCCTGAAATATTCAGAGACTGTTAAAGCTGTTAGTGCTACTCTGAGTCTTGCTCCCGGCGGCTCGTTCATCTGCCCGAATACAAGAGAAGTTTTCTCAAGTACACCTGATTCCTTCATTTCACGCCAGAGATCATTCCCTTCACGGGTACGTTCGCCCACACCGGCAAATACCGAATATCCGCCATGTTCATGCGCAATATTATGAATAAGCTCCTGGATAATAACTGTCTTTCCTACACCGGCGCCGCCGAATAAACCAGTCTTACCGCCTTTAGAATAAGGTTCAATCAGGTCGATTACCTTGATACCCGTCTCAAATATTTCCTGCTGAGTTGTGAGGTTCTTAAAGAGAGGAGCAGGACGATGGATAGGATATTTCTTATCAGCTTTAATCTCACCTTCAGCATCAATTGCTTTACCAATAACATTTATCAGTCTGCCCAGCGTCGCAGGCCCAACAGGTACAGAAATCGGCTCACCATTATCGAAAGCATCCATTCCCCTGACAAGCCCGTCAGTGGAATCCATGGCAACTGCACGAACCCTGTCTTCACCGAGATGCTGCTGTACTTCAGCAATAAGATTATTCTGCTCACCTTCGGTTGTGGTACGTGGAATGCTTATTGAGTTGTATATACTGGGGAGATGACCGTTTTCAAATTCAATATCAATTACGGGTCCAATTACCTGTATGATTTTGCCTTTAACTTCACTCATTATTTTTCCTTGTTCTTTGAAATTTAGTCTACAAATTTAAGGATTTGACTAAGATTTTACAAATAAAAACTGTATACAGAAATCAGGTTAGTAACTAAAAACCCCGGCCAAATCCGGGGTTTTTAAGTGAAAATCAGTCTTATTTCAGCAGCATCAGTTTTTTAGCCGAGATGAAGTCCCCCGCCCTAATACGGTAGACATAGATTCCGCTGGCCAGGTTCCCTGCATTAAAATCGACATCTACAACACCCGCTGGAGCCACTCTATCGAACAAAGTCATTACTTCCCTTCCCAGCATATCATAAACCTTGAGCTCAACCTTCTCTGTTACCGGCACCTGGAACCTTATAGTCGTAATAGGATTGAATGGATTGGGATAATTCTGGTAGAGCGTATAATTTATTGTATTAAGATTTTGATCCTGAACTGAAGTTGGGATTATAAAAATTCCTGTACCTCCGGCATCATTATATCTCTTCTTAAATTCCTGCATATATTGGTTAGCTATATTAAAGTCCTGAATAATCAGTGTGTTCTCATCATTGTCATTCTCTGCAGCAGATGACCAGTTATGCGAGCCGGTAATGACATAAGGCAGACTTGCAGGGGCAGAGGGGTCCACTATTCCATATTTGTGATGGAGTGTCGGAGAGGGATTCTCCCACATATCTGCATAAGCGGATAGATTCTGAAACTCAGAACCTGAAGCATTTATCTGATCTATTACACCTTTAATATCAGTGACACCGCTGTTGTACCTCGAATGTATTGCCGCTTCAATATCATTCCTTGTAAAAACATATAATCCCATATAAATGCTCTGATCGGCGGTATTAACAGTATTAATGATTTTACTGGTTGTTCCATCGGATGGACTAAAATAGAGCTGAACGTCTCTCCCACCAATGTTAAAATAGTGAGGTGTATTATCTGCTTTCTGGCTGCCGAATTTAGCATTGGCTGGATCGGGAATATCATTATCGCTGCCCCACATTTCTTCAAATTCAGTCTGGTAAGCCTGTGTAATGGTTGGATCATTTATTTCCACAACATTATTCTTCCAGTTCAATTCCGTTGATGTAACATTCCATGACCCCGTCCATAACCAGTCATTTGAAGTGATAGTATCTCTTGCATCAAAAATAAAAAACTTATTATGCATAATACCGCTAAGGTTAGAGGGACGCTGACTCATCAGGATTCCCGCATTAAGCAATGCCTGCATACTATTCTGAATATTCCTGCTGTCATAAACAACGCGGACTTTCACTCCCCTGTTCTTCGCAAGGATTAATGCATCGGCAACATCCTGCATCCCGAAGAA
>DATFVA010000156.1:0-3629 GCA_035260565.1 Ignavibacteriaceae bacterium
TTCAGATAATATTTTACTTATAAAAAGTGAATTATTAGCGGATTCATCAAAATATACAGTAATAAAGAATTTTAATTTAAAATAATGGAGGAAAAATGAGTACAGACAGGGATCAAAAGTTAAAAATTATTGAGGAGGCCATTATAAGTATTGAACGTACTTATGGAAAAGGATCCATAATGAAGCTTGGTGACGGTGTTATTAACCCTGTTGAATCGATTCCTACAGGGGCTTTATCACTTGATTATGCTCTCGGTATCGGCGGTATCCCGCGCGGAAGAGTAACTGAAATATATGGACCTGAATCAAGCGGAAAGACCACCCTGTGTCTTCATATCATTGCAGAAGCTCAGAAGACAGGCGGACTTGCTGCCTTTATAGATGCG
Organism: Ignavibacteriaceae bacterium; assembly: GCA_035260565.1. GTDB lineage: Bacteria > Bacteroidota > Ignavibacteria > Ignavibacteriales > Ignavibacteriaceae > DATFVA01. Next base: position 387 of record DATFVA010000156.1, read on the forward strand.
GAACATGCACTCGATGTAAACTATGCCAAGCGCCTGGGAGTAGATACAGCCAACCTTCTGCTTTCACAGCCTGATTTCGGCGAGCAGGCTCTTGAAATAACCGATACCCTGGTCAGAAGCAATGCGCTTGATATTATTGTTATAGATTCGGTTGCTGCGCTTGTACCACGTTCGGAAATTGAAGGAGAGATGGGGGATGCTACAATGGCTGTGCAGGCACGCCTAATGTCGCAGGCATTAAGAAAATTAACCGGGGCGATTTCCAAATCAAAAACTGCCGTGGTATTTATTAACCAGTTAAGAAGCAAGATTGGTATAATGTTCGGCAATCCGGAAACAACCACCGGCGGAAATGCACTTAAATTTTATGCTTCTCTGAGACTTGATATAAGAAGAATCGCAGCAATAAAAGATGGAACCGAGGTTGTGGGAAACAGGACAAAAGTAAAGATCGTAAAAAGCAAAGTTGCCCCTCCTTTTAAAGAGGTTGAGTTCGATATACTTTATAACGAAGGAATAAGCAGATCGGGTGATCTTCTCGATATGGCAACAAATCTCGGTATTGTTAAAAAGAGCGGCGCCTGGTTCACTTTCGAGGAGGATAGGTTCCAGGGCAGGGAGCAGTTCAGGCAGAAACTGATCGAAACCCCTGAAATGTACCAGAAACTTGAAAACCAGGTAAAGGAAAAGCTGAATATAAAAATTAACAAGACTGAAGAAGGGACAGGCAACGGAAAAGACAAATCTTCAGAAAAAGAGAAAAAAGTTTCAAAATAATTAATGAAGATCGAAAGAGTTGTTAAGAAGGATGATGAGAATGTAATAGTCTATTTTGATACCCAGGAAAAGCTCTTCCTTTCATACGAAATATTCATGCAAAACCGTCTGAAAAAAGATATGGAAATATCTGAAGACGGTTTTGCTTTATTAATCAGGGAGAACCGCAAATATTTTATCAAAAAGAAGGCATTCAATTTTCTCGGCAGAAGGATGCATTCATACAATGAACTTAAATTGAAGCTGTTAAGAAAAAAATATGAAAAAGAACTTATCGAAGAAGTCCTTAATGCTTTAAGGATAAAGGGTCTTCTTGATGATTACGCTTTCGGGAAACTATACGTGGAAGAGAAGATCAGGCTTAAGGCCTGGGGGAAAAACAAAATTAAAGCTGAGCTATTTAAGAAAGGTGTTGCAGCAGAAATTATTGATAAAATCATAGAGGAAGAGGATCTGGCACCCGCTGAGAATGCAGCTTCTCTTGCAGAGAAGAAACTGAATATATTATCTAAACGCGGATATGATATGAAGGAGATTTCGTCCAGGCTGTATGCATACCTGTTTTCAAAGGGTTACGATTATGATACAATAAAAGAGGTCATGAGCAGACTTACAGATAAAGATGATTTCACCTGACTTTTGTCTGAAGTGATGCAATCATTCCGGGAATTTCAGGAATTGAAACTTTTGCTGAAGCTTCCTCTGTACTGAACCATTTTCTTTTTCTCATTTCTTTATCAGGGTAATCTTCCAGAATTTTAATTATTTCCATGGAGAAAATCTTCATATGAGTGACGCCCATGCCCTTTTTAAGTTCAATTGTTCCCAGTTCAAAGGTTTCATTCGAACCAATAATACCTGCTTCTTCAAAAGCTTCTTTTTTTGCAGATTCGAAGGGTGTCAGGTTAAACTCGATGTATCCCTTGGGTATTATCCATTTCTTTTTCTTAATTGAAGTGATTAACAGGATTTCCAATTTGCCGTTATTTTTTCGATAGGGAACTACTCCGGACTGCTTAAAATTGAATTCCAGTCTCAAATCTATTTCTCCTTCTCACGGAATTAGATCCCTATACCGGTAATACCTGGTTCTTGGCAATCACCACTATTCCGCTTTCAGTTACAGTAAATTTCTTTTTATCCCCGTCAAGATCGAACCCGATCTCATATCCCTCCGGAACGTTTACATTCTTATCTATTATAGCCCTTCTTATCCTTGCATGTCTCCCTATATTACAATTATTCATAATTATAGAATCGGTTATGTAGGTATAACTGTTTACCCTTACATTGGGTCCGAGAAGAGATCTTTCCACGAGTCCTCCCGATACAATCGAACCGTCGCAAATAAGCGAATTAAGTGTTCTTCCTACACGTTCACCTTCGTGAGAGACTGTTTTTGCAGGAGGGAACTGGTACTGATATGTTCTCATAGGCCAGGACTGATCGTACATATTAAATTCAGGGGTAATGCTGATGAGGTCCATGCTTGCTTCAAAATAACTGTCTATCGTTCCAATATCTTTCCAGTAAGGTTTTTCTTTCTTGTTTTCATCGTGAAATCCGTAAGCAATCACATCGAGATCCGATTTAACCATATAGGGAATAACATCATGTCCGAAATCATTATTCCTGATCTTCTTATTTTCCATTTCGATGAGAATTTCACGAAGAATATCAGCATTGAAGACATAGATGCCCATATTAATAAAAGAATAGCCGGGCTTATCCGGAATTTCGGGAGGTTTTGGAGGTTTTTCTATAAATGACTGAACATGATATCTTTCATCAACTCCGACAATACCGAACCTGTGAGCTTCATCTTTTGGAACATCGATGCAGGCAATTGACATTGCAGCCTTGGTATCTACATGATACTGAAGCATTTTGAGGTAATCCATTTTATAAATATGGTCGCCGCTGAGTATAAGAACCCACTTAGCTCTTTTGTCGGCAGAGAAAAGATTCATATTTTGATATATGGCATTTGCGGTTCCAAGGTACCAGTCATTATTCAGTTTTCTCTGAGGCGGAACGTTATAGATAAATTCGCCGAGCTCAGGATTAAAAATGCTCCACGCTTCGTATAGGTGCTGGTTAAGCGAATCGGATTTATACTGTGTGAGAACATAAATTCTTCGCAGGCCTGAATTCAGACAATTGGAAAGAGCAAAATCAATTATTCTGTATTTACCGCCGAACGGTACTGAAGGTTTACTTCTTGGCTGGGTAAGTGGAAAAAGTCTTTCCCCCTGTCCTCCTGCGAGAAGCATTGTAACTGTATCGCGAAGGATAGAAGATCCGGGAAACGTCATATGATAAAGTCCCTCATATTTTGCAATGTATTGATATTTAATATATCCATTTATGATTTGATTGGCAATTGATCAAATTGTTAATTTTATTTATCTCTAAGAAAATACTATTTATGTTAATCAGGTCACTTTCATTAGCTTCTGTAACTAC
>DATFVA010000157.1:0-2491 GCA_035260565.1 Ignavibacteriaceae bacterium
TCCATCCTCCGTGCCCTCATAATCAATTTTCAATTTATGTTTGTTCAGATAGCTAAAAGTTCTGGCTTTAAATTGACCGCCGAGTATACTGAAATCGAGGATACTCGTCCGTCCAGCCAGCTTAAGAAATCCATCAGAATAAAAAGGAGTGAAATAACATTGTTCGGGGGGAAAATGCATGGAAATTTTACGCATCATAGTTGTCTGATTCAGTGAACCGCAGATAAATAGAATCTTTCTATCGTTCATAAAATCTAAGATGAAATTATTAAATAATTAATTCCCCGCTGTTAATTAATCTAAGATTGTACCTCTAAGTATTATTTATTCAATGGCTTAGTCATTAATATATTTTATAATCTGCTAAAACTCAAACATGGGTGTTAAGCCTCATATTGGTAAAGTTTTGTCTCGGTGTTCTATAAGCTTTTAAAATATAAAGACTTAATTGATGTAAAAATTTGATTGGGAGCATTTCTATTCTTAAATTCACCTCTCAAAACTCCCACTACACAAAAAACGGTAAGATGAAAGCCATAAAACCCAAAAAACTTCAAAAAGGGGATTTAATTGGAATTATTTCGCCCTCTTCATCAGTTGATGATCCTGCTAAACTGGAAAAAAGCGTCATCTACCTTGAAAATCTTGGTTACAAAGTACAGGTAGGGAAAAACGTTGGAAAAGTTAAAGGGTATTTGGCAGGGACCGATACAGAGAGAATAGATGACCTGCACGCAATGTTTTCCGATAAAAAAGTAAAAGCTATCTTTTGTTTAAGAGGAGGGTATGGGGCTGCAAGGCTGCTTGATAAAATTGATTTTAAGCTGATTAAGAATCATCCTAAAATTTTTGTGGGTTACAGTGATATATCGGCTTTACATCTGGCAATCTTTTATAAATCAGGTTTAATAACTTTTGCGGGTCCTATGCCCGGCGTTGACTTTTATGAAAATGTTAATCCTTTTACGGAGGATATGTTCTGGAAGTTTCTTACTTATTCCAAAAAATTAGGAAGAATCAATAATCCTGATGATGAAAATATTCTGAGCCTGAACTCAGGGACAGCAAGCGGCAGAATTGTAGGAGGAAATCTTTCAGTCATCTCCGGATTAATAGGCACAGAATACCTTCCTGATCTGAAAGATAAGATACTGCTTATTGAAGAAATGGGTGAAGTACCCTACCGGATCGATAGGATGCTGAACCAATTTAGGCTATCAAAAATGTTCCAGGGAATAAAAGGGGTGGTAATCGGATCATTCCAGGACTGCAATGAACTTGATCCTAATAAAAAGACTTTAACCCTCGGAGAGGTGATTACAGACTATTTTACTCCCATTAAAAAACCAGTAATTTATAACTTCAGGCATGGTCACCTAAGGAATAATATTACTGTCCCAATCGGTGCAAATGTCAAAATGAACGCAACGAAAAAGTATATCGAAATTTCAGAAACTGTGGTTTCGTAGGGATTTTAGAATAATTTTGAATCCTGTGTGAAAACAAAATAGCCCTGTTCCTTCATAATTTTTGCAGCTGATGCTGCACTCCCTGTATCAGGGTAGATACCGAATACACTTGACCCGCTGCCGCTCATCAATGAGAACACAGCTCCAAGTTTGTAATGAAGAATTTTTATCTTTTTGATGGCCGGATACATCTCAAATACCGGAGTCTCGAAAACATTCAATATCTTTTCACTATACAATTTCAAATGATACAAATCCAGTGATTCAATCTTTCTGAGATCAAATATTGTCCCTCCTGGTTTTATGTGTTTGTAAGCCCATTTGGTTGAAATATTAATTCCGGGATTGACAATCACCAACGGAAGGTCCAGGTGAAGCATTTGAGGAGAAAGTATCTCACCTTTTCCACAGGCATAAGAAGGCCGGGGATTCAGAAAAAAAGGAACGTCCGAACCTAACCTTAGACCGATATCAAATAATTCATTTGAAGAAAGATTAAGTCCTGCAAACTCGTTAAGCAAATTTAATACTGCTGCGGCATCTGAGCTCCCGCCACCAAGTCCTGCACCAATAGGTATATTCTTCCAGAGATGAATTTTTATGTTCAATCTTTCACCGGAATATTCCTCAAGAAGATTTTTCGCATGTATGATCAGGTTTGTGCTGTTGTCGGGGAGCGATTTAACATTAGCTGAAAAATAAAATGTATCAGAGTCCTCAACAATAATTTTATCATAGAGACTGACAGGATAAAAAATAGTTTCTATATTATGGAAGCCGTCTTGTCTTTTCTGAGTAACAAACAGGCCGATATTTATTTTCGCAGGGGTATTAACTTCGCTTTTTGCCATCAAGATATTCTTTTATTTTTCTAATATGCACAGGATTTGATCCGCAGCAGGCTCCAATAAAAGAGGGAGAGAATTTAAGAGAATCCTTTACAGTTTCAAGATAATCCTCCGGGGAAAACCCACACTGAATGATTGTATCTTCAGGATTTCCACTTCCGCAGTTAAGATAGT
>DATFVA010000158.1:0-9021 GCA_035260565.1 Ignavibacteriaceae bacterium
TTTGAAAAGTGCCGGAATTTATACAAATTTATACGGGGATTTCCCTTGATTAACATCCCTCGGTAAAAAAATGCAGAGAGAGATTCATAAATGGAACAGTGACAATCTTCATAAGGAAATGGAGATTGCAGTCTACGGCCATTATGGCTATGCACTTCTCATGTTTCCCACCGCCGGTGCCGATTACCTGGAATATGAAAGATTTTACCTGATAGACGCAATAGCTGAATTTATTGATAACGGTACTGTAAAGGTATTTTCCGTAAACAGCATCAACAATGAAAGCTGGATGAATAAGAGTTTATCTCCGGTTGAGAAAGCACTGAAACAGGAAGAGTATAATAAATATATAACAAGGGAAGTTCTGCCTTTTATAACCACGCATTGCAAGGGGACAATTCCGATAGTGACAGCAGGCGCCTCACTCGGAGCCTTTCATGCAGCCAATACTTTTTTCAGAAAACCGGGCCTTTTTGCCGGACTTATTGCAATGAGCGGTGTTTATGACCTTAAGCATTATACCGATGGATATTTTGATGACACCTGCTACTATAACTCTCCTGTTGATTATCTTCCGGGTATAGATGATGAGAATATCCTGTCTGCTATGAGAAATAAAAATATTATTATAGCAAGCGGTCAGGGAGCTTACGAAGATCCCGAAGCTTCGAGACAATTGTCGGATATCCTGCATTCTAAAAATATTCCTCACTGGTTTGACTTGTGGGGTGAAGATATGACACATGATTGGCCTACCTGGCGAAAAATGCTTCCCTACTTCCTTGATAATATAAATGTCTGATATACTATGAATACCAGACGTGCCTGGATTGAAGCATATAAACTTAAAAGTGTCCAATATAAACTTTTAATTTCAATAGTATTCCTTGCAGCAGCGCTTTATTTTTATTCCGGATTTCTCGGATATGTTGAAGGAAGAAAAGGTTTTTCATTCAGTGATCCTGTACTCAATCTGTTTAATCCTGTAGATCTTACCTGGCTTATCTTCTCCGCCATTTATTTATCGCTTATAAGCGGCATAATAATGCTTGTTAGAAATCCTGTAAGACTTACACTTGCCATTCAGGTGTATACCGTAATGATCCTGGTTAGAATGGCTGCGATGTATACCCTTCCATTTAATCCTCCTCCCGGGATGATTCCCTTAAATGATCCGTTGGTGCAGTTTTTCGGTTCAGTAAAATTACTTACGAAAGATTTATTTTTTTCGGGCCATACTGCAACGCTGTTTCTTCTCTTCCTCGTTATCGATAAAAAACCGTTCAAACAATTGTTTCTTATACTTGCAATACTCGTTGCTGTTGGTCTATTACTGCAGCATGTTCATTATTTTATCGATGTCTTCGCAGCGCCTTTCTTTACTTATGGATGCTATATTATCGTAAAAAGGATCAGGGAGAGAATAGTTTTTTTAGATATCAGATAAATCCCTTTTGTTTGACCGGTACGCTGATTATATTCATTTTATGAAAGTTGAGCCTTCTAACCGCAGAATATCAAGAATATTTTTTTTCTGGTGCGGAGTTTTTTTTACATTTATAGGGATCATTGGTTTAATAGTTCCTGTCATGCCCGGGTTTATCTTTTTCATCCCCGCAGCATTCTGCTTTGCAAAGTCATCAGCTTCATTCAACAGAAAGCTGAAACAGAGTAAAAGATTTGGAAAATATTTCGAGTAATTTTTATTTATAAAAAGTATTAAGGAAATTATGAAGGAAGAAAAGGACCAGGTTTTGGAAGTTTCAGAAACCATTTCCAGGGATTTTGATAAAGCGGGACTCTCGTCGATCATTACTTCTGAAGAATTTCACAACCTGGCACAGTTAAAAAAATACCTTACTAAAAAAATTACTGAACTGCTGGATACTGATTATGAAAAGCTTATAAACATTCTCTACCGTATTGATATAAATGAAGATAAGCTCAAAAATCTTTTCGCCTCAAAGAACAGGGAGTTTATCCCGGAACAGCTTGTTGAATTGATTATAGAGAGACAGATCCAGAAAATCAGAATAAGAAATATGTACAGGAATAATAATAAAAACCTTCCGGAAGGTTAGCAGCAAAATTTAATCTTTAGTTCTGCGTGAGTGAGCTTACAGGAAAAGTCCTTCAAAATATTAAATTAAATACTTACTAAGTCCCTTTCCGTTTATTAATTAAAATCAGGTTGCTCTTGAATAAGGATACATATTCCCAAAAAGTACTTTTTGCCGTCGGGGTAGTCGTGCTTGCCGCAGCCCTCCTCATTTTAATTGTTGAAGCCATCCAGGTACTACTGCTGGTATTTGCAGGAATCCTGTTTGCTGTATTTCTCAGGGGAATTGCAGTTTATATATCAAAAAATTCAACGCTCTCAAATAAAGTTTCAGTTGCCCTTGTTCTTTTTGTTTTTATCATCCTCATTACGGGAGGTATATGGCTGCTGGGACCAGGCATTGCTGACGGTTTCGCCAGGATGAGAGAGCAAGTACCTGCAGCGTGGAATCAACTTAAAAGAGAACTTGTTAAATCCGACCTGGGAAAAACAATTGTGGAAGGAATAAAAAACGCAGGAGAAAATATAACTTCAAACAATGATCTTTTTACCAGGATAGGCGGAATATTTACATCCACATTTGCTGTAATGGTAAATGTTTTTATCATACTTATAATCGGCCTCTATACGGCCTTTAACCCTGTTTTGTATGTCAATGGTTTCATTAAACTTTTTCCGGCGGCAAAAAGACAAAGGGTCAGTGAGGTCCTGGAAGCAATGGGTCTCGCCCTCAGGTGGTGGTTTGTCGGCCGATTTGCTTCTATGTTGATCATCGGAATATTGACTGCTGTGGGTCTGTGGGTGCTGAATATTCCAATGCCGGTAACTCTTGGAATATTTGCTGCTGTCCTTACTTTTGTTCCTAATATAGGTCCGTTTGTTTCTGCTGTACCTGCAGTCATGTTTGGCCTGGTTATTAGTCCCGTCAGGGGTCTGTATGTCGCCGTCTTATATGTTGCCATTCAAACCCTCGAAAGCTATCTCATAACACCCCAGATACAGAAAAAAGCTGTATCAATACCTCCCGCCTTATTAATATCAGCGCAGATCCTTGCAGGCATATTGCTGGGCTTTTTAGGATTAATACTCGCTACCCCCCTGATGGTCTGTATAATTGTCGCAGTGCAGATGATCTATATTGAAGATACACTGGGAGATAGTGTGGAAATTCTCGGCGACGGCCACTCCTCAAATAGCTAATTTCAATTGATAGTTTAACTCCGAATAATTAAGTTCATGCATAATTTATATCATTTTTGATATTTTCCGTATGATAGCGTTGTGTTGAGGCAAACATTATATAATAACTCCGGGAGATCGGGTGATGGCTATTTTTAACTCTAAAGGAACTGATACACTTCGAAAAGAAAACCAGGAACTGAAAAATCTTCTCCATAAATATACGGGGCAGGAGGAGAGATTAAACGAACTGGAAGATGATCTGAAACATCTTCAGAATAAAATTTCTGAACTCAATGAGGTTAAAGAAGAACTTCGGGATGACATAAGCATTCTGAATAATGATAAAAGAATTAAAGAGTCCGAACTGAATGAACTCTCGAATAAAATTCCGGAATTGAACGGACAGAAAAAAGAGCTTGAACATACGCTTGAGGATTATAAACAAAGAATCGAATCCTATACAGTAAAACCGGGTCGGCAGAATAATGATCAGGAGTTCGACAGAAAATTTCAATCAGTTCAGAAGGAAAATGAAACTCAGAAGAATGAAATCAAAAAGCTGAGTGCCAGGATAGATGCTCTGCTGGCTGAAAATGAAAAGCTTGAAGATAAGCTGAAAATAGATAGTTCGGGAAAGGTAAGGGATGAAGAAAAAATCCTTCAGGATTTAAGGGAACGTGAATTAAGGATTTTACGGGGGATCGAAAATAAGAAAGATGAAGTCACTGCCCTGATAAAAAATATTAACAACCTGAAGGAGAGGGACAAATCCGAGCGCGATAATCTGAAAAATATCTATAAAGAAATCGAGGAGAAAAAAAGAGAAAGAGAGTATTACTCTAAGGAAGAAATACGATTGCTTAATAATGTTGCCGGGTTGAAAGAAAAAGAAGAGAAACTCGTTAATGAAATATCCAATCATGAACAGGATGTTAATTCAAAGGATGAGATCCTGAATATGCTCATCAAAAACATTGCACATAAACAGGAAAAAGAAGTAGAACTGGATAAAGACCTTCGTGAGCTTGATCTTGAACTAAGGGAAAGATCAAACTCAATACACAGACTGTCCGATGATTTCAGCCGTATCTCTGAGGAAAAAAATACTAAACAGCGTGAACTGCTCGAAGTTAACGGTGAACTCGAAACCAGGGGCGGGAAGCTTCATAAGCTCGGCGATGAACTTATCGTCCTTGAAAACAGGCTTACAGCTCTCGAGCAGGAAATTAATAAATCAGAAGCTTTGAAAAAGGAATTAAGTAAAGAAGTCAGCAGCCAGGCGACGGTGTATGAAAAACTTAAGGAGCAGTCGGATCTTTTAAGGCAGACGATTCCGCTTCTTGAAAAGAAGAAAACCGAAATCGAAAATGAAAATACCGCGCTTGAGGAACGGTTTGGTAAAGTTTTTCAGAAGTATAGTAAAGATGTAAATGAGCTTAGCCGTAAGAGAATATTTTATGAAAAAGTTGTGATGGACAAAGAGAAGGAAATTAATGAAAAAGATCAGACATTGTTCGAAAAGATTGCAGCGCTGGAAGAAAGTGAAAGAGTACTGGGCATGAGACAGGCCGAAATTAATTCGCTGCAGGAATCCTTAAAAGAACTTGAAGAACAGAAGGAAATACTTAGACAGGATATTAAGTCACTTGAAGATAAAACAACGGAAATCCTCCGTCGTAACGATGGTCTCCGTATGGAAACTGAATACCTGATGAGTAAGAAACAGTCTATTGAGGATAGTATGAAGGAAATCCTCAATGATATGAGTGAACGGTTCGAAAAGACCCGCTCAAAGAAACATGAAGTTGATGAAGAAATAGCAGAATACGAAGACAGGCTGCATCTCACGAGAGAAAGAATTTCTGAATCAAGAAAAGAATTGTCCGAACTGCAGTCTTCTTTAGGAAATCTTAAACTTGAACACGAGGAGCAGCGTGGTTATATAAACCGGCTTGCAGCAAAAAAAACAAAACTGCTCGAAGAAGTATCACGAAGCCAGACCCTGATTCAGAAGTACGAACAGATAAAAGAAAAAGTAAAAATTGAAAAGGCTGCGGCAACCGGTAAAAAAGAAGGCGGAATTTTTTCAGGTGAGGAAATCCTGAGTCAATTAAAGGATAGTAAAGACAATAGAAATCCTGTGGGGGATTGACGTTTTATTTGCCGCCGGAGTTTAAACAAAATCCGGGTACTGCAAAAAGTAAGGAAATGATATCATTACTTTTTAGTCAACCCCCGGTTCTCCAATTTAACTCGTAAATACCAGGAAGAAATATGTTGAGGAAATTCAAACTTTTAATATCACTATCAATATTATTTATAACACTCTCCCAGGCACAGCAGGTTAATTCTGTTAAGCACCCTGACTGGAGCAGAAACCTTTCAATTTATGAAGTTAATACACGTCAATATACACCTGAAGGCACTTTTCAGGCTTTCGATTCACACATTCAGCAGTTAAAGGATCTTGGTGTGGGAATTGTCTGGTTTATGCCGATAAACCCAATCGGCCAAAAAAATCGCAAGGGAAGTCTCGGAAGTTATTATTCGGTGAAAGACTATAAAGCCGTTAATCCCGAGTTCGGTACTCTGGCTGATTTTAAGGAAACAGTTAAAGAAATCCATAAAATGGGAATGTATGTTATAATCGACTGGGTCGCTAATCATACTGCATGGGATAATGTATGGGTTACAGAACACCCTGACTTCTACACAAAGGATTCACTCGGCAGCTTCATGCCGCCTGTTGCCGACTGGCATGATGTAATCGATCTGAATTATGACAATAAAGAGCTTTGGAAATATATGATCGATGCAATGAAATACTGGGTACAGGAATGCGATATTGACGGATTCAGATGCGATGTCGCCGGTATGGTTCCACTGGAATTCTGGAAAGCTGCTCGTACTGAACTTGATAAAGTTAAGGCTGTTTTTATGCTTGCTGAAGCTGAAGGACCGGATCTTCACGAAGCGTTTGATATGACGTATTCATGGGAATTGCTTCACCTTATGAACGATGTAGCACAGGAAAAAAAAGGCGCTCAGTCATTGAGAGATTATTTTGAAAAGGAGAAGAACAAGTATCCCGTTGATGCATATAGAATGAGGTTTACTACTAACCACGATGAGAATAGCTGGAACGGAACTGTCTTTGAGAGGATGGGGGAAGCCGTTGAAACTTTCGATGCTTTTACCTGTGTAATCAGGGGTATGCCTCTTGTATACAGCGGTCAGGAAGCAGGTCTGAATAAAAGATTAAATTTTTTTGATAAGGATACTATAGAATGGAAGGACAGCAAATACCGTATCCTGTATAGCGGCCTTCTGCACGAAAAAGAAAAAAACAAAGCTTTATGGAATGGAGAAGAGGGGGGCGGAATGATACCGGTTGAAGCAAGCTCCGGCGACGTAATTGCCTTTGTAAGACAGAAGGATAACGATAAGATGTATGCTGTATTTAACTTATCTTCAAAGTCTGTAAAAACAGAACTGGAAAGTAATTTGATCCGGGGTGAATATATTAACTTGCTTTCAGGAAAGGAAACAAAGATTAAATCCAGGGAATGGATTGAACTTAAACCCTGGACTTACAGGATCCTTATCACAAAATAATTATGCCGGCACAGTTAATTATTCTGTGCCGCCTGGTAAATACCTGATGTCTATCATTCTAAAGAATATCTCCAGATCCTTCAACTTAACAGCTGCACTGAAAAATGTTTCACTTGAGATTGAAACTGGAAAAATAACTGTTCTGATCGGCCCAAGCGGCTGCGGGAAATCTACTCTAATAAGACTTATATCCGGGTTGTTAATTCCTGATTCAGGTGAAGTTTTTTACGGTGATGAGATGCTGCAGCAATCGAATCTTAGAGCTATTCGCCTTGCGATCGGATATGTAATTCAGGAAGGCGGTTTATTTCCCCATCTCACTGCCGTAGGAAATGTAGCTCTCCTTGCTGAACATATTGGCTGGAAGCAGGAAAGAATAAATAACAGGGTGAAGGAATTAACACAGCTTACAAAATTTCCGGCTGAAGGATTAGATAAATTTCCTGCGGAGCTTTCGGGCGGCCAAAGACAAAGAGTCGGAATTATGCGTGCCCTTATGCTTAATCCCGAATTCCTGCTTCTCGATGAACCGCTCGGTGCCCTCGATCCTCTTATAAGGTACGATCTTCAGACAGATCTGAAGGAGATATTCACGACCTTAAGTAAAACGGTTCTGCTTGTTACCCACGACTTGAATGAAGCAGTATATTTTGCGGACAAAATTGTTCTGATGAGAGAGGGAACTATCGTACAGGAAGGGAATTTTGCTGATATGAAAAATAACCCCGCAGATCCGTTTGTAACATCATTTATTAAAGCACAACGCGGTTCAATCCAATTCTGATGAAAAATCTGCTTAAAATATTTATTGTTGCTGCTATCCTGTCATCATTGCTTTTCCCGCAGGAAAAAGAAACTCATATTATAGTAGGATCAAAAAAGTTTACTGAATCTGTTATTCTCGGAGAGATGGCTGTACAGCTTGCCCGTTCAGTAGACCCGCAGGCTGAACATAAGAGAGAAATCGGGGGAACACGCGTTCTGTGGAGTGCCCTTTTGAGAGGTGATATAGATATTTATCCTGAATATACCGGGACGATCAGACAGGAGATTCTTGCCGGTCAAAAAATCAGCAACGATGAAGAAATGAAGAACATCCTTAATGCTGAAAATATTAAGATAAGCAGGCAGTTGGGTTTTGATGATACTTATGCTATAGGTATGCAAAAGAGCCTGGCTGATAAGCTGGGTATAAATAAAATATCTGATCTACGGAAACATCAGGGTTTAAGGTTTGGTTTCAGTAATGAGTTCCTTGACCGTAAGGATGGCTGGCCAGGCCTCCAACAGGCCTATAACCTGCCTCAGCAAAATGTAACCGGTCTCGACCATGATCTTGCATACAGAGGACTTCAGGAAGGTTCAATTGATCTAGTCGATTTTTATTCAACTGATGCAGAAATAGACTATTATCATTTGAAAGTGCTGGAAGATGATCTGAATTATTTTCCCGAGTATAAAGCTGTTTTCCTTTACAGGAAAGAAATTGAAAAGCAAAATCCGGAAGCACTTGCACAGATACTAAGACTTGAAGGCAGTATACCTGAGTCGACTATGATAAAAATGAACAGCGAAGTTAAGATAGATGGTATGCCGGAAGCCGCCGCCGCCGCTGAATTCATTGGTCTGCATTTCGGTTTACAGACAACATATGAGAAAGAAACTTTCTGGATAAGACTCTGGAAAAATACAAAAGATCATCTTTTCCTTGTCGTGATTTCTTTATTTGCCGCAATTATCACTGCTATACCGCTTGGGATACTTGCATTTAAAAAGAAGAAATCGGGCAGTATTATTCTCAGTATCGTTGGGATAATACAAACAATCCCTTCGCTTGCGCTTCTTGTTTTTATGATTCCCCTTATAGGGATTGGTGCCTGGCCGGCTATTTTTGCTTTATTCCTCTACAGCCTTTTACCTATTGTCAGGAATACTTATACAGGATTGGATGGCATTCCCGGATATATAAAAGAATCCGCAGAAGTGCTGGGTATTTCTTCAGCTGCAAAACTCAGATTGGTTGAACTTCCTATGGCTTCTCCCTCTATTCTGTCGGGCATTAAAACTTCTGCGGTAATAAATGTGGGCACAGCTACACTTGGAGCTTTAATTGGCGCGGGTGGATATGGTCAGCCTATATTAACGGGAATAAGACTTGATAATAT
>DATFVA010000159.1:0-4284 GCA_035260565.1 Ignavibacteriaceae bacterium
GTTCGAATAGACATCCGCCGTATCAAAAAAATTCACTCCGTTGTCAATTGCCAGACCTGTAAGATAATCAGCATCTTTCTGAGTTTGTTTTCCGAGGTGAGTCCATCCTTTATCGCCGGTAAATGTCATCACACCGAAACAAATTTCTGAAACTTTAAGTCCTGAATTACCAAGAAGTCTATAATTCATTTATCTCTCTTTTAGTTAAAACAATTTTAAGCTGCAAGTCCCATTAATCTTTTTACTAGCTGAACAGACTGAGCAGCATCCCTTGTAAAGCCGTCGGCTTTAATTTCATCGGCAAATTTCTGACTGGCTGCAGCACCGCCTATGATTACTTTATTATTAAGTCCATTGTCTCTTAATGCTTTAATTGATATCCTCATATTTTCCATCGTGGTGGTTAATAATGCCGACATTCCTATTATCGCGCCGGGATTCTCTTTAGCCTTTTCGATAAATTTTTCAGGAGGGGTGTTTATGCCGAGATCAATTACTTCAAAGCCGCCGCCTTCCAGCATCATCCTCACAAGGTTCTTGCCGATATCGTGCATATCTCCTTTTACAGTACCGATGATAACTGTTCCTAATTTTTTTGTCTCCTCACCCTTCAATAACGGTTCCAGGATCTGCATACCTGCCTTCATAGCCTGTGCTGATAAAAGCATATCCGGCACAAAATATTCTCCATCCGAAAACTTCTTTCCAACCACTTCCATTCCGGCTATCAAGCCTTCCTTTAATATCGCCCCAATGGGTGTTCCGTTACCAACAGCTTTATTTACAAGGTCCCTTACTCCCGGTATCTCTTTTAAGTCGGGCGGATATTTTGAATTAACATCTATATGACCGCGGATTACATTTTCTTTTATTTCATCAATGATGCTCATGTATTTCCTCCGAATATTTATACAGCTGGTTTATTTTTTAGTTAAAATGATTGTACTTACTATAGCCCGTATTCTTCCGGCAGATATTTTTCAGCATACGGACCTGTAGAAATGATTTCTGTCAGACTCTCTTCATCCCGGGGTAGTGTATCTGACTGCATCGAAAGGATGTCGAGCCATCTCGTTTCCATGTCATTAATTTTAAGTTCGCCGTCATCCGCTGCTTTCCGAAGAATTTTAAGAGTTTCTTCAACAGCACTAAGAACCATATTGTAAGGATTTTCTGCCTCAATCATTTTACGTGACAAATCCATAACAATATCCGGCTTAAAGATATAAGCCTGGGGATCGAAGAAAGCATCGCTCTTAATCATCCAGTCGCGGTATTTGAGAGAATTTTCTCTTCCATCTTGCAGGGCAATATTCATAAGCCTGCAGTCATATATCAGCTGTTCAAGTGAAACAACAGGAGCGTAAGTGCTTAAAAGTTTAATGTTCTGAACGGATTCATTACTCCACAGGTCTGTGTAAGCTGAAGCAATATTTCCAAGACAGCTGAGGTGAGCACAGGCGCTGGATTTGCCTTCCATCGATATCGGGATACCGGTTATAACCTTGAGAAAGGGACCTTCATATGCACAATCCTTACCCGGTCCTCTTGCACCCATTTTATATGCCTGCAGAGATCTGGCTACTGCTGCGGTTCTGATTACCGCTGCAAGTATTTTTGGTATCATACCTTTATCTGCCAGCACCATTGCCGTATTAGCAAAACCACAGGCTGTATCGCCGCCAGGTATCACACTGTAGTGATCGGAGATCTTTACAATCTTATCCCAGAGGTATGTCATATCTTTTACTGCAAGTACACCCAGCGCAAAAACAATACCCTGCAGGTCGGCATTCACCAGCGCTTCATCGTGAACTTCTTTTCCGCCTGTAGATTCTATAGATAGAATATCAGCACCGGCAGAAGCACAAAGTTCAAATGACCGGAACATTTTTTCCGCCATTCCGCCTGATCTCATCAAAGGGGGACGGTCGCTGTCTCTTATATCGACAGGTGTAGCGCGAAGAGCTGATTTCAATCCGTACTTTATGAAAAACTCCTCGAGTTTTCCGCTTAATATTTCTGTTATCTCGCGTCCCCACTCAGGATTTATGGTCATCGGCGGCAGCAGTTCAAATTCGACTACCAATGCAGGAACATAAAGATCAACGGCTCTCTTGCAGACTTCTTCTATTATTTCGGTATATATATTTTTGATTTCTCTCCAGCTCGATTCCTCAATTATCATTTGGGGAAGAGTAAAGTTTATTTCAGGATAAACCTCACCGGAGCCAATTTCAAAACCTCTTCTGAATTTAACTGGTTTGGAGGCTGTTCCGAATAATAGCTTATCAGGATTATCAATTACTAATTTATTTGTATTCATTTTCTGTTAAGTGCACCAGTTCAATGTGAGGGGAAAATTTTTATTTACCATTGAGCATTGGGGCATCGGGATTGACACCCTGTCCGAAGAACTTATATATGACAAGGTCTTCTGTGCTGTCATTTTTAATATCCACACCGTTTACAGCAAGGTCATGACAGACTAAAAGCTCATCAAGATCATACTTTCCTGAGGAAGTATTCCTTGCAGCTATTTCCTGCCCCCCGAAGCTGCCCTTCCCTTGCCATACAAGAATGTTATAAACTCCATTGTCCTTGCTGTTAATGCTTCCGCCGGGTTGTACGATAAGCTTCTTGCCGCTGAACTTGTCCGTATTATAGAAAATCCAATATTCCTCAGACGCGCCGGTTTTACTTTCGTTCATGAGAACGGGTGGTGTATGCCGGTGTTTATAGAATTCCGGATCACCGCTCGTTTCCCAGTTTATCATTTCGAGGATTATTCTTTCGCCGTACTTCTCCCTGTCTTCTTTCCTTACATCTTTCCATAGAAGTTCTTTTGAGATAAGCGTATCTCCCACCCTTGCCTGCATCATAGCAAAGACATCAGAATCTTCCTGCAGTTCGATCGTCAGCGCGGTACCGGGTGCGTGAAGGGTTCCCGAGGGCACGTGAAATCCATCGTCGGGATACTGGGTATACCCAAAAGAATGTTTAAGGATCTTATCATCTTTCCAGTCAACCAGGTGAGGAAGCAGCACTTCATAATTTTTCGACTCAGCTATATTCGGGTGTACACCAAAAAAAGTTTCAGCGTGTCTGCCGGTATCTACTCCTTCAGGAAAATAATAAGCTTCATCCTTTGAATTTCTGCCTACGAGTGAAGCGTGCTGCTGCATCTGGTGAATGTGATACGGAAGCCTGTCGGCATAATCAAAAATTTTGGCAAGTCTCTTCAACCCTTTATGATCGCGGGAATATTCAGCCCCCAGTATGATTTCTGGTAAGGAGTCTACAGCATCCTTTAGTGTTATCTTTTTATCATTATCAAGCTTAAGGAAGCTTAGCCCTTCGTGCGGGACGCCAGCCTTATTATCTGCGCTCGTTGTGGAGCCGATCCATCTTTCACATATTCCCCCGCGGTCACCAAGATGATATTGATCCTCAGGCAATCCAAGTCTTTTACCCGGCGGGATAAAATTTCTTGCCACCCAGGCGGGTTCAAGGCGTAATATGCCGTTATTTTTTTCAATTTCATTTTCAATCAGATGCTTTAATGCTGTTTCCATTTTAATCACCTGGTTTTATATATTAAAATTTCGTTTAGCCGCATCGGCAGCCTTCTTCCATTCCTCTGCAATCTCAAGTTCCCGGTTCCGTCTATCATACCCGAAAGAATTCTTCACGTTCTTAATGTACCAGTCTATAGTAAGGGGCATCCATTCAGAAAAAGGAATCGTTTTAAAACCGGTATGATTCTTTATTTTATCAAGACTGAACACAGCTGTTCTTCTTGTATTAAATGGAAAGACATCTGCTCCGGGGAAATAACTGATGTCAAGCTTATCAAACTCCCGCTGGTCGATATGAACTATTTCCGGATCCTTCCCAAGAATTTGAGCGATCATCCTTATATAATCGTTCAGGGAATATATTTCCTCCGAAGCAACGTTATATGCTTCACCAATGGTTTTATCCGTTTCAAGAACATCGCAGAAAGCCCTGGCTGTATCGTTGACATATACCTGCTGAAAAGCAAAGTCGCCTGATCCCGGAACCAGTAATGTTTTGCCGTCAAGTATTCTCTGTATCCAGAAATAATCTCTGCGTGTTCTGTCTTCAGGTCCGCATACAAAAACAGGACGAAGCATCGTAACCGGAAACGAACCAGGATTATGGACGTTCCACAAAACATCCTCGCATTTCCTCTTATTTATTCCATAGTCCATCCCAAAAGGATTCCTCGGGAAATCATCCATCAGTTCGCCTTTATCCTGG
>DATFVA010000160.1:0-5934 GCA_035260565.1 Ignavibacteriaceae bacterium
AAACAACGTTTCGCTTTACAGGATGGAATGATCTTTAAAAAAATACAGAGGCAGTTAACCGTAATCCCCGCAAACTTAAATTAAAAAAATAAAGCGAAACGGCGTTTCGCTTTACAGGTATGTAAAAAGGGTTAATCGGAGAGGAAGTAGTATATCAGGAAGCCGAAGCCAACCTGCAGCGCACCGAAAGTAATTCCGCTGATCAGGTCATACTTATGGGTCCGGTCAAGATCGTGTTGATCGCCAAAGAGCTGGTATTGATCAAAATAATCATCGGCCTTCAATTTATAGTATGCAGTCACAGCTCCGAGTGAAAGGATTCCTCCAACCAGTATTTTGAATACATTCTTTTCGAAGAAATTTTTCCCCGCAGCTTCCCCGGTAAAATTCATATTTATTTTTTCACCGGATTTCAGTTCGTTCAGCTTTAGAACTTTATTTTCAAATCCAGGTTTTTTTAGTACAATATTATCATTACTAACTGTAAGGAATAACGGGGTGTGACCAATCAACGAACTATCCCGATAAACGTAAACATCCTGCGGATCTGTATCCAGGTAGACTTCAGATTTAAAATTATAAGTTAAAGTTGTATCGCTGCAGTTCTCAATTTTTAATGTGTCGCTGAATGTTTTTGCATCCCACCTGTCGGATTCTTCCATAACAACGATATTATATATTCCCTTTTCCAGTTCCACTTCCATATTTCCTTTCCCGGCGAATTCATTATTCACATAAACCTTTGAAGAAGGGAGATCGGTTTTAAAAAATACTTTTGCTCTGCACTCCTGTCCGTAAGTACTTAATACCGGGAATATCAAGATCACTAAAAATATAATTTTATTTAAATTCATAAGCCTGCAATTCTCCACGGTCAAATCCTATAAATAATGTATTTCTGAAAATCAGAGGAGATAATTTATTTCTTCCATCCAGAAGATATGTACGTGTAATCTCGCCATTTTTCCTATCCACAAAATAAAATTTATCATTCAGATCAGGAACCACAAGGTAGTTATCCGATGCATAAGGCGTAGCATTTAAAATTCCGCCAGTTGAAATTTTCCAGCACTGTGTACCATCCTCCTTATTGATACAGAAAAGGTCTCCGCTTAGATTACCAAAATAAATTACGGAAGAAGTAACTGACGGAGTCATAATAATCCTTGCGCCGGAAGAGAACTTCCATTTGACATTTCCGCTTTTAAGGTCGACGGCATAAAGATTTCCATCGTCGCTTCCGGTATAGGCAGTATTTCCGGAGACAGCCGTACCGCTGAAGAACGATTTTCCTGTTTTCTTCCTGTAGAGGATCTTCCCGTCATCAGTATTTATTCCAAGCAGTTCACCATCATCATTCCCAAAAAAGATTACGTCATTTCCCATCGATGGAGAGCTGTGCACCATCGATTTTGTTTCTGTTTTCCACAGCTCTTTCCCGTCCATATCGTATTTATAAATATTTCCATTTTCCGTATTAAAAATTACAGCATCGGGAGTTCCGATTATCTGGGTGAGACATCTTCCTTCAACCTGAACATCATGCCGTATCTCTCCTGCCACATAATCATAGTACACCAGATGTGTAATATTTTCATCGTCGTCAGCAGCAGCATATATAACATAAAACTTATATATGAACGGCGATGTGAAGATAGTCCCCTGGTTTTTAAGTTGTCCCGCTTTCTTCCCATTTTCAAAGTTATAACAGTAGATCCGGCCAGATAAATCATTAACGAATACAAGCGAATCATAAACCACAACCGATGAATTGGTAAAACTACCATTAGCACTATTCTGCCATTTCAGTGAAAGCGAATCCGACAAATTCTGATCAATAACAAATTCACGGCCGGGGTTTTTACCAAAGCCGGTATAAGCATTTTCGTCGCGGTGAGCAGTTGTCCTGATCAGGGAAGTTACGCAGCCTGCATTAAGAAGAATAATCAACATCAATATAGTTTTAAGATATTTCAAAAGTCCCACCCGAAGAAAAATTGATAAAAAAGTCCGGGCTGGAAGTCTGAAAGATTATTCTCAATCTTTTTACCGATATCGTACCGCAGAACCAGGACGCCGAGCAAATTCATCCTGAAACCGAATCCGACGCTGCCGAGAGTCTGGTCATAATGTTCATCCCAGGCTCCCCCGAAATCGGAAAAAACAGCTCCTCTTATTCCCCAGAAACCGAGATTAATGAAAGGGAACCTGATATTTATCTGATCGATCAGCGGGAAACGCAGCTCGAGCGAAGATATCCAGAGTTTTTCTCCCCGTACCGACCACAAGGGCCATCCTCTTAGATCCCAGCTTCCGCCCATAAAATATCTGCGTGCTTCTTTTCCCTGGTTGTAAAAGAGCGCGCCCCGGAAAGCAAGCGCAGTTGTGAAACCGATCCTGAAGTACTGCCTGTAATCTGCGATTGCTGTAAAGAAGTTTACATTGCTGTATTTAACGTCGCTTGTATAACCGAAAAGAAGTCTTGCTCTTATTCCGTCCAGAGGTCCCGTAGGCCCCCAGATCGAGTTATCAGCCACATAAGAAATGCTATTGCTTAAAAGCAGCGCCTTTCTCTCAATAACTCCCTGGATAACTTCCTTATCGCTGTTGGCAATAGATACACCGGTTTCAATTCTCTGAAACTTTGAGAGCGGGAAATCGAGGGCGAAGAATCCGCCGAAACTTCTTTCATAAAAATATTCATCAGATTCCCTGATATCGTACCTGTTTCCGCTGAAATGAAAAACTCCAAAGCCATAATTCGTTCTTTTACTTAAATCTATCCGCTCAAGCATTATATTAAAACTTTTAAGAAAATCACTCTGAACATTAGCAGTGTTATAGATAAGGAAATAATAATTATCATCTCCCAGAAGGTCGCTTAAAGAGAGAACGGCGCCTCCCCTTGTTCCGTAAACAGGATCCGTTGTAACATCGCTCTGGGCATAATCCAGGGTATATTCTTTTTCGTATCTATATTTCTCCTTTTCTGCGTAAGCTTTAAGCCTGATTTCCTCCCATTTCCCTTCAGTAGAATCAAAATTCATTACGATCCTGAAAGTCGAATCGGCAGGGACCGAACTGATTTCGGTTTTAAACAGGTTGAAAGAAAAATTTCCGAAACCTGAAAATGCTATAGTAGTAGAATCAATATATCTCGGGTAAAATGCGCTCGTTATAAAATGCGTTACCTTCCAGACAGAATCGGAAAACGCATTATTTACAAATTTCATCCTCCAGATATTCTGAACTTTATCGAGATCGGAAGTAAAAAGCAGGGTCTTTTTATCAGGGGACAGAACAGGTGAAGATTCGTTTGCTGCAAGATTGGTTATATACTCTATCCTGTGATTATCAAGACTGTAGGAAAAAAGGTTGTAATATCTTTCATTCCTGCCGGAAGTTCTATCCGATGAAAAAATGATCCGGGAATCCGTCATTCCGAACACCGGATCCCGTTCGTCATAATAATCATTAGTAAGTCTTGTCAGCTTTTCTAATTCCAGATCATAAATATATAAATCGCTGAATCCTTTCTGGTCAATTGCCTGGAAAACAACTCTCTTCCCGTCTTCAGAGAATTTCGGTGAGGTTATATTAATCAGGTTTTCATCATGGAAGTCACTTTCTACTTCGTCCGCCGGGATTGAATAAAAATGGATAGCATCGGTAGCACCCGACTTTGTAACGAATGCAACGAGTCCGTCTTTTGAAATATCAATAGATGACTGAAACAGGTGGAATGCCTCGAATTCCGACGTCTTCTCTCCCCTTATCACGATTTCAGGTTCCAGATCGGATTTTTTTTCTACATTAATCTTCATCCTGTAGAGGGAAGAATAACCATCGCGGTTTGCAGGGAAATAAAGCCAGGTATCCCCGTTGATCCTGTAAGGCACCGGGGAAAAATTAAATCCGAAGTGCGTGAGCTGGTTTGCTGAATGTTCCAGCGGTGATTTATCGGCAAGAAGAGGATAGTATTTTCTTTTAAGATAAAACAGCCAATCTGCATCTATCTCTTCAATTGGTTTTCCCAGGGTATACTCAAGAACTTTAGTAAAATCACTGTTCATCCAGATATTATCTACCAGGAGAGTCACTCTTTCCGGACCATAATTATCTTCTACAAAATGAAGGAAGTTCTGCCCCTCCTTATACATCAGGAAACTGCCGTAAATGGTATACATATCCTCCAGGTTTACAAAGTAATTATTTATTACGGCATCCCGCATAACCATCTCTGCCTGCGCATCTATATCAGTCGACATATATTCTGCAAGCCCTTCTGTGAACCACAGCGGAGGGAATCTGTCCGTTGGCAGCCGGTGATCTGCCAGGATATGTATTACTTTTGTGGTCATAAAAACATGTACAAGCTCGTGCCTTATAACATGCTTGAAGTCGTGGATCGAACCTGTGTAAGGAATTACAACCCGTCCCTTAAGGAATTCGAAGAAGCCGCCGACTGCATCAGGAATAAGTCCCGGTGTTGTATTTGTCTGCTGAAAATGAAGTGATGTATTATAGAAAATAAGAGGAATTGGTTTTATTATCAGGTTATCAAATTTTATTTTCAATTCGTTGTATGCATCTTCGGCATAAGAAGCGCCAATTTCAGCGATTTCTTCAAACTCCCCGTAGTAATAAATATTAAAATGATCTGTACGCAGAACCCTCCATTCGAATTTCTGGTACTGCACCTTATTTCTGCCGAAATAATAAAGCTGGGCTTCCGATGTGCAGGAAGATATTATGAATAATAATAAAACCAGTTTAAAGAATTTCACAGGCATTTTATGATTTTTTCAGAAATCCCTTCATAATTTATTATAAAACGAATATGAAGGGAACCGGAGGCTGTGTGAAAATTTGATATGATGATCGATCCCGGTTAGTATCGGTTCCGGGTTAATCACTGCTTACAATTTTCAACATTTCGAAAGGTTTATTAGTGAATCAGCGTTTTCCCCGACCCGGTCGGGGACAGGTGCGCTCAACATTTTCACACAGCCTCTGCTAAGATAATCTTTCTTTTAAAGTATGAATGTTATCTATCTCAGACGGATCATATCCTCTGAGGACAGCAGTGTAATAAGTTATCCAATCAAATAAAAAAATCAAATCCATTAATCTGATCTTGAAATCGTCTTCTTCACTTTCAATATTCATATAATCGAGTCCTTGTTTAGCTGCCAGTTCTGTAGTGATCTCAAACCGTTTCTTTACCTGAGGATGATAAGTTTCATCAAGGATATTGATAAGTTTGGCATTAAGCTGCTTATTGCTGTAAGTTTCCCAGCCTATTATTTCATTGTGGTTCAGTTCGGGAATAACATTATGGAAAGCATGTAATTTCGAATTCTCATTAAACTGGCATTTCAGCCTGTACCCCGCAGCAGAAGTAACATCAGCTGCTGAATAGATTAACGGAATAAATCCTATCAGCTGCATGGCACAATTAAACGCAATGTTGTTTTCCCGGGTATATTCTTTCCCCTTAAGCATCAAAAGGTTTTTGATCCTTTCTACTGTCTCATTCTGATCGGAAATTAATCCCAGCCCGGAGAGTACTTTTAGTAAAGAGAAAAAGCTAAGACCGAGGGCAAACCTCGGCTGGAATCCCGGTTTCATTTTGACCACGGGGATCTTCTTTTTCAAAGCCATCTCTTCTACTTTTCCGCCAGTAGTTATACAGACGATCCCGCATTTCTTTTTTATTCCTTCTTCAAAAACAGAGATAGTCTCTTCCGTATTCCCGGAGTATGATGAGACTATCAGCAAAGTATTTTTATCCGCAAAAAGGGGAAGATTATAATTCCTGTTTACTGAGAACGGAAGCGGCATTTCATCCCTGAGAAAATTCTGAACCAGGTCTCCGCTTATTGCCGAACCACCCAGTCCTGTAACAATAATATTCCTGAATTTCTTAGTCTT
>DATFVA010000161.1:0-5556 GCA_035260565.1 Ignavibacteriaceae bacterium
GCCCTGAGGAGTGAATAAAATAAATAGTGCTCTATGGATCTTAACTAAACCTTTAAGGTGAACTGATGAAAGATGTTAACATACCGCTTCCCGGGTTCCTTGATCAGCAGATAGCTGAAATTGAAGTAAAGATAAACGGAAAAAAAAGACAGTACAATTTCAGAGTTGATTCCTTCAGGTGGGAACCGGACGCTGAAGTATGGTCAGTCGAACAAAAAGTCAAACGATTGAAAGAATCGATTGATAATTACGACAGCGGCTGGGAATTGATCCAGATATTCAAGCCGAAAGAAGACTCAAAGTTTGTGCAGGTTCTCTTCAGGCAGAGGAAGGTTTCATAAGACTAATTAACAAAACAGTACGGTGAGGTTCTTATGTTTTTGAACTATTTAAAAATTGCGATTCGAAATCTCAAAAAAAATAAAGGATATTCTTTTATAAACATCTTCGGACTGGCTGTCGGCATTGCCTGTTGTATTGTAATCCTGCTTTTCATTCAGAATGAGTTCAGCTATGACAAATACAATGTAAATTATGACAGTATATACCGGGTACGGTTAAGTGCAGTAATTGGAAACAATCCGATTGAGAGTGCTTCTTCCTGTGCGCCCTGCGGACCCTCATTTAAACAGGAAATCCCTGAAGTGGAAAATTACACCCGCCTCAGGAATTATGGATTTCCTGTGATCAGGTATAAAGATAAGGCTTTCAGCGAGGAAAGATTCTACTCCGTCGATTCATCATTCTTTGATGTCTTTACTGTTCATTTTATTGAAGGGAATCCCCGGACAGCATTAACCGAACCTAATACAGTTGTAATTACGGAATCAACGGCAATTAAATATTTCGGCAAAGAAGATCCGGTGGGAAAGATGATTAATGCGGATAAACGCAGGGACTACCTGGTGACAGGTGTTATAAATGATTTCCCTGCCAACTCCAGTTTTCATTATGATTTCCTCGCATCCATTTACAGTTATGATATTCAGAATGATCAATTATGGCTGAGTAATAATTATGAAACTTTTCTCAGGGTACAAAATGGTTCCGGTCTGGATGAGCTTAACAAAAAAATTTCCCGGGTCGCAAGGGATCATATCGGCCCCCAGCTTCAGAAAATAGTAGGAATTAGTTATGAGCAATTGTATGCAGGCGGAAGTAAATATGAATATCTTCTGCAGCCCTTATCGGACATACATCTCAGGTCGCACCTTGATTTTGAACTGGAGCCCAACGGGGATATCACATATATATACATTTTTTCTATCATTGCACTGGCTATTCTTTTAATTGCCTGCATAAATTTCACCAACCTCTCCACAGCACGTTCTTCAAGCAGAGCCAAAGAGGTGGGTATCAGGAAAACACTGGGTTCGAACCAGGCCTTATTAATAAGACAGTTCCTGACCGAAACAATAATGATGAGTTTTATAGCAATGCTTTTCGCATTACTTCTGGTAGAACTTTTTCTTCCAACTTTCAATGTCATATCCAATAAACATCTTGATCTGCAGATCTTCAGCAATTATTATACAATTCCCCTATTGGCACTATTCATTCTGTTTGTGGGCATCATCGCAGGGGTTTACCCGGCATTTGTTCTCTCGTCATTAACGCCGGTTAAAGTATTAAGAGGAAAGCTTCAAAGAGTTTCGAACAAATCACTGCTGCGGAATTCATTGGTGATCCTGCAGTTCTCAATATCTATTATACTGATAGTAGGCACCCTGATCGTCCAAAGCCAGCTGGATTATATACAGAATAAGAAGCTGGGTTTTAACCGCGATCAGATTCTTATTGTGAAGAAGACGGACGATATAGGCAAATACATAAAATCATTTAAAGACGATATTTCAAGGAACAGCGCTATAATTGATGTCTCCAACTCTTCAGCCATACCAGGTGGATTATTCGGCGACACGGCATTTAAACTTGAAGATACCGGACCCGAGGATGTCCATGATATAAAAGTAATTAATACAGATTACGGGTTTATAAATACCTACCAGATAAAAATGAAAGAAGGCAGGTTCTTTTCACGTGATTACAGTAATGACTCTATGTCAGTAGTTATGAATGAGGCTGCGGTCAAAGCCCTTGGGCTTAAAGATCCTGTCGGGAAAAATCTTGTCATGATCGGCGATAACATTAAATACAGGATCGTCGGAATTACAGATGATTTTAATTTTCAGTCACTGCATCAGACCATTGAGCCTCTTGTCTTCAGACTTTACAGACAAAATGATTTCGGCAGATATATATCTTTAAGATTTACACCTCAGAATGCTAAAATCACAATACAGAGTATATCCGGGATATGGCACAAATATGCCGGGAACCAGGCTTTTGAGTACGCTTTCTTTAATGATGATTTTGCAAAGCTTTATACTTCGGAACAGAGAACCGGTCAGATCTTCTCAATTTTTTCCATACTTGCTATATTTATTGCATGTCTCGGTCTGCTGGGGCTGGCAGCCTATACAGCTGAACAGAGGACGAAGGAGATAGGTATAAGAAAAGTGCTTGGGGCAAGCATACCGGAAATTATTTATATGCTGACAAAAGAGTTTACCAAGTGGGTCCTGATAGCGAACTTAGTAGCGTGGCCTCTGGCTTATTACTTTATGAACGGATGGCTGGAAAATTTTGCATACAGGATAAACTTTAATATATGGGTGTTTATACTATCCGGAGTAAGCGCGCTTCTTATTGCTGTGGTTACAGTAAGCTACCAGGCGATAAGGGCGGCTATGGCAAACCCCATAGAGAGTTTAAGATACGAGTAATAATTTCTTTAGGAGTAAAAAATGATCAAAAGTTATCTGAAGACAACCATCAGAAATCTTCTGAAGAACAAAGTATTTTCTTTTGTGAACATTTCCGGCCTTGCAATAGGGGTGGCCTGCTTTATACTTATCGGCCTGTTTGTAGCTGATGAATTAACCTATGATACCTTCAATATAAGTGC
This sequence comes from Ignavibacteriaceae bacterium, assembly GCA_035260565.1. GTDB lineage: Bacteria > Bacteroidota > Ignavibacteria > Ignavibacteriales > Ignavibacteriaceae > DATFVA01. The sequence goes on from DATFVA010000161.1 coordinate 2,969, forward strand.
CGATAGAATATTCAGGGTAAATGCACACTACAACATTGGCGGAAATAGGTTTAACCTTGCCAATTCCCCGGTACCGCTGGCAGGAGTACTTGCTTCTGAATATCCCGAAATTGAAAGGACTGTTCGTATCCTGAAGGGTACGAACATTTATGTCAAAAAAGATGCGGAATATATAAAAGAAGATAAATTCTTTTATGCCGATTCTTCAATGTTCGACATCTTCACAATAAATTTTGTAAGAGGAGATCCCCTGACTGCACTGATGCAGCCTAATACCTTAGTTATAACAACCAAAACAGCTGAAAAATTTTACGCTTCTGATGATCCCCTTGGAAAACGGCTTACGCTTTCAAACGGACAGGATTATCTAATTACGGGTGTAGTTGAACCAGTACCTGGAAATTCACACTTCGAATTTGATTTCATTGCATCGTATAATACCCTTCCTGAAAACAAAGAGACAAATTGGTTCGGCTCTTTTGCACATACATATGTGCTGACACGTCCGGGTGTTACTGCTGATCAACTGAACGATAAAATATATTCAGTAACCGAAAAACATATCGGCCCGATCGTCCAGGCCGCATTCGGTTTAAGCTATAAGGAATTCCTTGACAAGGGGAATGACTTTTCTTTTGTATTTGTTCCTCTAACTAAGATCCATCTTTATTCGAATGTATTTAATGAATTTAAGGATACAGGAAGTATCAGCACGGTCTATCTTTTTTCAGCCGTAGCAGTATTTATCTTAATCATTGCCTGCATAAACTTCATCAACCTTTCAACAGCTAAATCCTCTAAAAGAGCAAATGAAATAGGAGTAAGAAAAGTACTCGGTTCAAAAAAGAGTCAGCTTATACAACAGTTTTTAACTGAATCCATTATGCTTTGTTTCATAGCGGTGCTGCTCTCCGTGATGATAGTGGAATATTCCCTCCCTGCATTTAATGAATTAACAGGTAAACATTTGTCGCTTAGTATCGGGAATTTATATGCTATTCCGGCCTTATTAATATTCACTATTCTTTTAGGAATTGCGGCCGGCTTGTACCCCGCCCTGCTGCTGTCTTCATTTAAGCCTGTTTCAGTTTTGAAATCAAAAGCAGCGGGCAGTAAAACCGGCGGGTTGCTCAGGAAGGGACTCGTTGTTTTCCAGTTTGCAACTTCCATTATACTTTTCATCGGCACTTTTGTGATATATAACCAGGTGCAGTACATCAGGAATAAAAACCTCGGTTTTAACAAAGACCAGGTTCTGGTTGTTAAGAACATCAGCGATCTCGGTCAACAGCAATTCGCATTTGCTAATACTGTAAGGGAGAATTCAAACGTCACGGATGCTTCATTGTCGCAGGGACTCCCCGATCACGATCTTTCAGCGAATATTTTCAGGAAGGAGGGTCCGTCGGACGAGAATGAGACTCTCATTCTTTTACCTGTAGATTATAATTTTTTGAATACCTATAAAATGAAAATGAAGGTAGGAAGATTCTTCAGCAGAGATATTATCACTGATTCTTCCGCTATAATATTAAATGAAGCTGCAGTAAAGAAATTAAATTTCACTGATCCATTGAATTCAAGACTTCTGCATAATCTCGATGGAGGGAAGACAGCCAGTTTCAATGTTATCGGTGTAGTAAAAGATTTCCATCTGCAGTCGTTAAAGGATGAAATCCGGCCTGCAGCATTTGTTCTGCTCAATGAGCCCGAAGCTGAGTTTCTCTCTGTTAAATTCTATCCGCGCGATATCAGCAAAACAATTAAATATCTTTCAGCAGAATGGAAAAATTTCGGTCAGGCCAAACCGATGGAATATTCTTTTTTTGATGAATACTTTGCTGAGGCATATCAGTCTGAAATTCAGTCAGAAAAAGTATTTACGATCTTTGCGATGCTGGCTATAATAATAGCCTGCCTAGGCCTTTTTGGACTGGCAGCATTTACCGCGGAACAAAGGACAAAGGAGATAGGGATAAGGAAAGTTCTGGGGGCAAGTATCACGGATATCGTTAAAATGTTATCAAAGGAATTCTTAATACTGGTCGCACTCGCTAATCTTGCGGCCTGGCCGGCTGCATATTTTATTATGAAGAACTGGCTGAGCGATTTCGCCTATAAAACTGAGCTTGGGGTTAATATATTTTTATTTGCCGGAGTAACAGTACTCGCCATTGCCTTATTAACGGTGTCGTATCAGGCTGTAAAATCGGCTTTTGCTAATCCCGTAAAGTCGTTAAAGTATGAATGAGCAGTTCAGATTATTAATTGCTTTTGCTTTACCTATGGATAACCTATGCCGGTAACAGTGTGAGGCACATATTTCTCCTCAAGCCTTTTGATCTCATCATCAGAAAGCTTAATTGATACTGCGGCTATAGCATCTTCGAGGTGCTTCATTTTAGTTGTACCGACAATCGGAGCAGTTACTGCAGGTTTGGAAAGAAGCCATGCAAGTGCTAGCTGTGCCTGAGATACTCCTCTTTCTTTAGATATTTCAGATACCGCATCGACAACCTTTTTGTCTTCGTCTTCAGTTTTTTCGTACAACGTTTTACCGTATTCATCTGTTCTTGCGCGCTCTGTAT
>DATFVA010000162.1:0-3018 GCA_035260565.1 Ignavibacteriaceae bacterium
ATATCTTATTCCTTCTGCTATGTTTTAATTCACGTTAAAAGAAATGCAGTTAAATTTCAATACCCTAATTTATAAGCATCTTAAAGGGCTTCTCATTTAGTTGTTTTTGTTCACAGATTAGGTATTTTTGTCAATAAAAAATTTGAGTTTTATACAACCAACGAGGAAGCTATATAGAATTTTTTACTCTTCATTTCTGATTCTATAAAACTGCATAAATTATTTCGACCAATTTTACTTTTGCGTGGAGGATTAGATGAGATTATCTCTACAATCTGCAATATCCATTCTTTTGTTCTTTTTGATATCAAGTACTGTATTTGCCCAGGCAGGAAAGATTGCAGGTAAAGTCACAGATGCATCTACGGGAGAAGCACTTCCGTTTGTAAACGTGATTGTTGTTGGAACTTCTACAGGGGCTGCCACCGATATCGATGGAAATTACTTCATAATTAATCTTTCCCCGGGAAAATACTCAGTTAAAGCATCCGCAATTGGATATAATTCTGTTGAAATGACCGAAATTAGTGTTGCTTCGGGATTTACTGCAACGGTGGATTTCAGCTTAAAGCCGACTTCAGTTGAACTCAGCCAGGAAGTTGTTGTAGTTGCCGACAAGCCTTTAATCAGGAAAGATATAACAGCATCGACCGCTGTTGTGGGAGATGAAATGATCTCACAGCTGCCGGTTACAGAAATCAGGGACGTGCTGCAGCTGCAGGCCGGTATAGTTACTTCAGGTAATGATCTACATATCAGGGGAGGCAGGAGCGGACAGATAGCTTTCCAGATTGACGGCGTGCCGATGACGGATTCATATGACGGCAGTACCGTCGTTGATGTCAATGCCGATGCTGTTAAAGAACTTCAGGTTATTTCCGGCGCTTTCAATGCAGAATACGGGCAGGCAATGTCGGGCGTTGTAAACATCGTTACCAAGGACGGCAGCAACAACTTTAATGGTAATATCACCACATATGCAGGTGATTATGCATCAAATAAAACGAATAAGTTCTGGAATATTAATAATATTAGTCCCACATCTATAAGGGATATTGAGGGCAGCCTGAGCGGACCAGTTGTCAGGGACAACTTATTCTTTTATCTGAACGGAAGATATTATTACAATACAGGTTATCTATACGGCAAACGTGTATTCCTGACAACCGACAGGGCTGTTGAGATACCTGGAACAGGTGGACAAGACTTTGCAATGAATCCGCATGGAGATAATTCTTTTGTATCTATGAACCCGGACCAAAGAATATACGGACAGGGTAAACTGACCTACAGGCTCTTCCAGGCAATGAAGCTTAATTTCAATTACATTATTGATAAGGAAGAATACCAGGATTATAATCATGGGAATAAATTGACTCCTGATAATAATCTACATCGTTTCAGGAACGGCATCACAAATATTTTTACAATTAACCAGGCCCTTTCCGCTTCAAGCTTTTATATTCTGAACCTCTCCTATTTCTATAAAGACTACCAGCATTATCTATATAAAGACATTTTTACAGGGGATGCAACTCATCCCACCGATTATGTGGATAATTCGACTCATAATACTCCTCCTTACAGCTTTGCAGTGGGGGGGACTGATTACAGCCGTTTCTACAGAAGTACAGGGACTTATGATGCCAAACTTGACTGGACGACCCAGCTGACACAGGAACTCAATATTCAGTTCGGCGGCGATTTCAAACAGCACCAGATCTTTATGCATGAAATTACCCTGACCCCGATTTACGATAATGGAATACAAACAGTTAATATTCCTGAAAAATCTACTAATCTTAATAACCAGTATCTACACAAGCCTCAGGAAATTTCAGGATATGTACAGTCAAAACTTGAAGCATTTAATCTGATATTTAACCTGGGAGTAAGAGTTGATGTATTTAATCCTGATGGGGTAACTCTGAATGATCCTTCCGATCCAAATATTAATAGTCCTTTAAGACCTGATAACAAATTTTTCGATTATAATGGAAATGGTGTGCAGGATGAAGACGAACCGGCAAAAACCGTAGCACAGCGTTTAGCAAAGAATGCCTTCGGAAATCCCTGGTATTCAGATGCTGCCATAAAGTATCAATTCAGTCCGAGAATAGGACTTGCATTCCCTATCACCGATAAAGGTGTTATCCACTTTTCATACGGTCACTTCCTGCAGCTTCCCCCTTATGAATATATGTATGTGAATCCCGAGTTTGAGCTGGGTGTAGGATCAGGCAACCAGGGAATTATTGGAAATGCTGATCTTAAACCGCAGAAAACAGTAAAAGGCGAGATTGGTCTGCAGCAGCAGATAGGCGAAGATATAGCTGTTGATTTCACTGTCTTCTTCGAAGATTTCAGGGATCTGACCGGAACCCAGACAGATGAAATACTGGTATTTGGAAAAGGAGCCAGTTACAGTCAGTATGCTAACTCTGATTTTGGCTTCTCTAAAGGTTTTATTATCAAATTTCAGAAAAGGTTCTCGGGTGGTTTAGCTACCAGTCTTGATTATACTTATTCTATCACTAAAGGTAATGCATCAAACCCTGCCGATGCAAGAAATGCGCTTGCGGGAGGAGCTCTTCCGGAAACATTTATAGCACCGCTTGACTGGAACCAGACACATACCTTAAATGTTTCTGTTGCATACAGCCAGGAAAGAGACTGGGGATTCTCACTGATCGGTAACTTCTATACGGGCCAGCCTTATACACCCCAGGTGAATAAAAATACACTTGTCTCTCAGAACGCTTTTCCGAGAAACAGTGAGATAAAGCCCTCCATTTTTAATGTTGACTTAAGATTATATAAAGATTTTCCGTTCGGACCTACAACGTTATCTGTCTTTCTCAAAGTATTTAATCTCCTTGATCTCGATAATCCCCGTACAGTTTACGGTAATTCAGGAGATCCGTTATTTACTTTTGATGAATTGGATGCAGAGAAAGTTAATCCCAGGTTGTATTACAATACTCTTGATGAACTGTATACTGATCCCGGATTCTTTTC
>DATFVA010000163.1:0-2499 GCA_035260565.1 Ignavibacteriaceae bacterium
AAAAACTGATTATTACTTTCGCTTTTATAATATTAGAAAAATCGATTACCACTTCCTCCCGGCTGCTCTTAATGAACACCAGGCTGTTACCTTCAATTCTGTTCAATGTTCCGGACATTTTCTTAACGACATCGGATTCCCTGTAGGAAAGATCAAACTTTCTATTAATATGCTTGGGATATTGTTTTATAAATTTTAACGGCCTGTTTACTCCAGGAGATGATACTTCCAGTCTGTACCCGGATTCAAGTATATTCTCTTGTTCCAGGTTTTTATCAATTTCGCGGCTTATTCCGGCACAATCCTCAGCTGACACGAGTGCTTCAGCATCGACATAAACTTCAATAACGCGGTTGTTCCTTTCTCCTCTCAACACAAGGTCGATCAAAAAGAATCCTTTATTATTAACAACCTGTTCTATCAGCTGGTGAATATTTTTTTCAAAAAAGTTCATAGAAATAAAAATCGCCCTTAAAAGGGCGAATCAATTAGATAAATTTACAATCAATTTAGCCAATAAGCAAGGAAATATAATTTATCATATTCATTTCACACAAACCTTTTAAGAATAACCTCGTTTCCCGGGGGAACAATTAGAATAGTAAAGGGAGTTGAGCGTATTCAAAGCGTTTTCAGAGCGTATTCAATGCGTTTTCACAGCGTATTCAGTGCGTATTCATTAGGTATTTATAACGTACATACAGGCTTTTTGAATGGTTATTACAGAGATGCATACTTTTGTAAGGAAAGTTTGCGAGGTTGAAAGAAGAGGAGAGAAAAAACTTTAGGTTTTGGCCAAATTCAGATCATTTAGCTAATTAAATATGATGGGAGTACTTAATCGGATAAGCCTCCCTATTAGTGCCAAGCCCGGGGAAGACACTTCCCGGGTAATATAAACCTTAAACATCCCGTACATTCGTCAGGGCATGGGAAGGTTCCGGCTAGTCTGTTTGTCCCTTGTTATAAAAGAGAGAGAAGCAGCCCCATTATGGAGCAAAGTTTTTATCAGTGCCGGTTTTTTCAGATGTGTGCTGTTCCGGCTTATGAGGCGAAGGGCGGTCAAAAAGCTTCGCAATGATAAATCCGAATATCACCCCCAGCAATCCTATTAGTGAAATTAAGACAATTATGGACATCTGGAACTGCCAGAAATAAGCCTTAACAGTTACGACTTCAGTATTCTGAGAAACAAAAATTGTAAAAAGGACGATGAGGAGCATAATGATAATGATCTTTACTTTCATTTACAGCCTTTCTCAGGAAGTTTTAATCTTTAATTCTTCATTTTTTATATGAAGATCCCTCTGCGGAAAAGGTATTTCAATATTATGTTCTTTAAACTTTTTAAATACTGCATAATAGATCTGACTTTTAAGGACGTTAGGTCTATTAATATACTCCCGGGTCCAGACTCTCAGGTCGAACACCAGTGCACTGTCAGCATATTCCTGGAAAAGCACATCAGGTTTAGGCTGCGGGAGGATTCCCTTATTTTCATCAGCAACTTCCAGCAGGATTTTTCTGATTACTTCAGGATCTTCATTATATGAGACTCCTACGGGAATATTAAAACGAATATTCCGGTCCGTATAGCTCCAGTTTATTACTTTAGAAGAAATAAAATCAGAATTAGGAACAATGATAGATATATTATCATTGGTGACTATGGTTGTCGATCTCATAGAAATACTCATCACATCTCCGCTGACATCTCCTACCTCAATCCTGTCTCCCACTTTAATCGGTCTCTCAAAAAGTATAATAATACCGCTCACAAAATTATTGGTAACGTTCTGAAGACCGAAACCAATACCTACACCGAGTGCACCTGCCAGCACAGTAATAGCACTAAGGTCAAGACCGATAGTCTGCAGGACTATAATAAAACCTATTACCAGCACAATATAGCGCAGTATTGTACCTACTGCAATCCTCACCCCAAGATCAATCTTGCTTTTAGCAAGGAGTTTATAAACTACCCATTTTCTTATTTTCGCTGTAAGGTAGAATAGAAGGAAAATCAGCAGGAGAAAATAAACAACCGACCAGAGAGTCAATTCAGTGCTGCCTATCTGTGTGATCGGTAAATTTAGAAATTCTTTTATATTATTAATAAATTCTTTCATCGTCCTAAATCTAAAAAGGAAATATAACAGGTATCAGCAAACTTGCCAGCAGCCAGATGATAATATCAAGGGGCACACCTATTTTAACAAAATCTGTAAACTTATAATTCCCAGGTCCGAAGATCATAGTATTTGTCTGGTAACCTACCGGAGTGGCGAAACTCAAAGATGCTGCAAAGGTAACAGCCATAAGAAATGGCCTGGAATCTACTCCCAACGAATCAGCAGTAATAATTGCAATCGGGACAATTAAAGCTGCCGTAGCATTATTTGATATAAAATTAGTGAAAACAAGCGTTAAAAAAAAGAAGGCCGAAACCATTGCGGTAGGACCAAGGCTGCCAAGGAGACTGACCAGCGATGAGGCTAT
>DATFVA010000164.1:0-5336 GCA_035260565.1 Ignavibacteriaceae bacterium
GCTGAAATAATGCCTCTACCTCCCTTTCACCTGCTCTTATCGCGCCGCTCTTTAATTCGGTTGTTCTCCTGCCGGCAATGCTCTTGCCGCTTTTAATACAAAGTATCGGTTTTTTGTTTGTCATTCTCCGGGCAATTCTCACAAACCTCCGCGGGTTGCCGAACGTTTCGAGATAAAGGATAGCCATCTTAGTATTCGGATCCTCTTCCCAGTATTGAAGAAGATCATTACCGGAAACATCTGCCCGGTTTCCGGCAGATACGAAAGTAGTGAAGCTGACGCCTTTTTCAAGAGCATAATCCAGAATTACAAGTCCTAATGCAGCCGAGTGTGAAAAGAATCCTGTATGCCCTGGCGGCATAATTTCAGGAGCCATACTTGCATTGAGCCGTACTTTCGGATCGGTGTTCATTACACCAAGACAGCTCGGACCTAAAAGTCTTACTCCATGTGCACGGACTAATTCGGCGAGCTTTCTCTGTCTTTCCAATCCGGCTTCGCCTGCATCGGCAAACCCTGCAGATACTACTACCAGTCCCATTGCTCCTGCCTGGATTGATTCCCTCGCAACATCATATACTTTCTCCGCATTCACTGCTATTACGGCGAGATCTACTTTTTCCGGCACATCCTTAATGTATGCATAAGTTTTGATTCCATTCACCGAGTTGGTGTGAGGATTTATAGGATAAATTGTTCCGGTAAAATGAGCAGAAAGTATATTCTTAAAAATAATATTTCCTATTGATGAAGTATCCCTCGATGCACCAATAACAGCAACAACTTTCGGCCGCAGCAGAGGGATAAGGGAATTGGCAACAGAGATTCTCTCTCTCAATCCGGTGATTTCCCAAAGTGCTCCGGCACTACCAACCGGCAATTCTATGTGCACAGTATCGGAAGACCATACCTGGTATCTTTCAAATCCAGAGCTTTTAAAGACGTTTATCATCGGCTGGTTATCGGGAAGAACTTCAGCCTCAAACTCAATAAAGCCATTTGCGGCTGCCAGTCCTGCCAGTCTTTCGAGCAGCAGCGTACCTATCCCCTTCCCCTGAAAATCATCTTCAATAAGAAATGCTACTTCGGCTGTGTGACCGTTCCCCGCTGCTATATAATTACCAAGACCGACAATTTGTGAGTCCTTATTATCGCCTGTCAACGCAACAAGGCAGCCGCTGGTTTTGAAATCTCCGCTGCAAAGTTGTTTGATGACATCGGAGGAAACTTGCGAAATAGAAGCCATAAACCGCATTCTTAGGCTTTCGCGGGAAACCCTGGTCATAAAAGATTCAACTTTGGGAATATCGGTGAGAACTGCGGGTCTGAATATTAGACCCTGTCCATTTTTCAGTAAGACGCGTTCTTTATAGGTGAGACCTTCTGGTATTATTCTGAACATTGTTCATTATTTCCCATTATTGAGCATGGGAATTATATATAAAAAAAACGGAGGTTCCAAGTGAACCTCCGTTCATTAAGAACATCAGTTGTCAGGCCATATTCTTTATTTCTTCAACGACCTGAGGATTTGCGAGCGTGGTTATATCGCCGGTATCCTGTTTGTTTGCGATTGCCGAGAGGATACGGCGCATTATCTTACCGGATCTGGTCTTAGGCATATCGGAAACTATCCAGACCTTACCGGGTTTTGCGATAGGTCCTATTTCACTTGCAAGTGTATCAGAGACCTTCTTTTCTATTTCCTTACTGGGCTTTATCCCCGGCTTTAAGGAAACAAATATATGAGGGATCTTTCCTTTGATCGGATCAGCAACAGGTACAACTGCAGCTTCACCGACTTCCGGGCACATAAGAGCAGCAGATTCAAGTTCTTTTGTACCGAGACGGTGGCCTGCAACATTTATTACATCATCAATTCTTCCCAGAATCCTGAAGTATCCGTCAGGACCTTCAACAGCGCCGTCGCCTGCAAAGTATGGCCAATCCTGCCATTTCTTGCTTTCCGGATCCTTATTATAGCGCTGATAGTACTGCCTTACGAACCTGTCATCATCTCCCCAGATTGTAAGCATTCTGCCGGGCCAGGGATTCTGTATGCAGATGTTTCCGGCTTTGTTGCTTCCCGCCGGAAGTGGTTTTCCTTCTTCATCAAAAATGATCGGGTAAATTCCCGGCACACCGGGACCCGCACTGCCGGGTTTCATACTATGAACTCCCGGAATGGTTGAACATAAGAAACCTCCTGTTTCAGTCTGCCACCATGTATCTACAATGGCAGCTTCTTTTTTACCCACTGTATTGTAATACCATCTCCATACTTCAGGTTCAATAGGCTCGCCTACTGTAGTCATATGTTTAAAATGATAATTATACTTGGCAGGTTCATCAGGACCAACGCGGCGTAATGCACGTATAGCGGTCGGTGAAGTATGGAAAATATTAACATCAAGTTCTTCAGCTACACGCCATGGTCTGCCGGCATCCGGATGAGTAGGCACGCCTTCAAATATTACGGAGGAAGCTGCAAGTGCAAGAGGTCCGTATATTATATATGAATGCCCCGTAATCCAGCCTATATCGGCCATACACCAGTAAACATCTTCGGGGTGGATATCCTGAATATATTTTGATGTTCCTGTAACATAAGCCAAATAACCGCCGATTGAATGCTGAGCACCTTTAGGTTTACCTGTTGAGCCCGAGGTGTACATAATAAAAAGCGTATCTTCGGAAGCAAGCTGTTCCGGTTTAACTTTCTGATGATAATATTTTTTTATTACATCATTAACCAGGAAGTCGCGTCCTTCTACAAGAGGTGTCTTTGCAGAATATTTACCAGGGTAGCGTTCAAAGATAAGAACATGTTCTATTTTCTGTCCTTCTTTTAAAGCTTCGTCGTATGCAATATCTGCTTTTTCTTTATGATCGATCAAAGTGCCCGCCCTGTAATATGAATCGGCAGTGATAAGCACTTTACTCTTTGCATCTGCAACCCTTTCACCGCATGCTTTACCTGAAAAACCGGAGAAAACCTGTGAGTGAATTGCACCAATACGTGCGCATGCAAGCATAGCAACTGCAATTTCGGGGATCATAGGCATATGCAGAGTTACTGTATCTCCCGGTTTAACGCCGCAGAAATCTTTAAGTAAAGCTGCAAACTCATTAACTTTTATATATAGTTCCTGAAAAGTTATATGCTGTATTGCTTCATCTTCTGGTTCGGGAACAAAATGGATTGCAGTTTTATTTTTATACTTATCGAGGTGTCTGTCTATGCAATTATAGGAAGCATTGATCTTACCGCCGGTGAACCATTTAAAGAATGGGGGGTTATTGGAATCAAGGACCTGGTTATATGGTTTATACCAGTCGAGCATATCAGCATATTCCTTATAGCAGTCGGGAAATTTTTCCACAGCAAATCTTTGAAGAACTTGTTCATCTTTTATATTAGCTTGTTTTGGAAAATCTGCCGGCGGCGGAAAATAAGCCTCTTCTTTCCAGTGAACCGCAATCTGGGATTCAGATACTTCATCATTTTTTGTTATGGACATTCTTTAACTCCTGTATTTTTTATTCAATTAAATTGTCTTATCCAATGGGAAGTACTGTTTTACCATATGTTTCATTTAATACCTGGGCAAGGGCAAGGTATACAGCTGATAAACCGCAGAAAATTCCTTCCCAGCCTGCGAAAGTCTTTATAGCTGCGCTTCCGGTCGCATCACCAAGTGCCAAAAGCCAAAATAATATAAACAGTGTAAAGAATACAACCTGCAGGGCTTTATTATGTTTTAAGGTTGCGATCCACATCACAAATGTAAAGAGTCCCCATAGGAAAAGATAAGCAACCATTCCGCCTTCTTCTGCCGGTGTAACTCCTCCCCACTTCGGCATTACAATAAGATAAACAAGGGTTAACCAGAATAAACCATATGATGTGAAGGCTGTAGTTCCGAAAGTATTTCCTTTCTTCCACTCCATCCAGCCGGCAAATATTTGAGCCATTCCGCCGTAAAAGATTCCCATCGCCAATACCATGCTGCTCAAACCGATGAAACCGGCGTTGTGAATATTAAGGAGTATAGTTGTCATACCGAATCCAAGCAGCCCCAGGGGAGCAGGATTAGCTGTTGTATCGGTAATTCGTGTTGAAGAGTTGAGCAAATCTACCCTAGATTTAGTCTCCGCAACATGTGTTAATTCTGACATAAGACCTCCATTATTATATATGATTGGTTAAAAGATTCCACAGTAATCGTTCTGTAAAATCTGTTCTTTGAGTTCACACTTTTCTATATATTTTATCCGGAATGACTTGTTCAAATTCTCCCTCGAAAATTATTTCCCGATCAACAACTATTGTGCTTTATTTTCCTTAGTACGGAGGGGTAAAATGCACATAACTCTTATCCAAAGTATATGCCATTCCATTTATCCATCATCTGTCTTATTATTTCATATTTATGAAGAGCTCTGCTGGCGGAGATTCACCAACGCTGGCTAATTTTCGCCGATTGATAGATAGGAAAAGATATGTAGATTAACTCCCGGTACAGGCAGCACTGCTCCCTGTACCGGAATATTGAGTTTTATTCTGCCGCAGTTTTAAAGAAAATATTATCTGAAGTATAATATCCTGATAAAGAATATACCGTATAAACTAAATAATAATCGAAATCATATTTTAGAGTGGAATCCGGATTTATTGTCAGAGTTTTTCCATCCTGTGAATAGAAATACTGGCAGGTTACATAAGCATAGGGATAATCATATTCCTGTAATGTGAAGCTGGATGTGGCAGCATCAACGGGGGAATTAAACATTAATTCTATATTGGCATCAACAGGAAAGGTGCTGGTGTAGGTACCTTCCACTATTTCGAGGTTCGTATGTATCATGTTGAACTGTTCATCTCCCCTTGTAGTGATATACCCGTAAAATTCAAAGTTAATGTTATCTTCTGTTTTACCGCTTATACTTACATAGTATTGCGTATTATCTCTTAATATTGAATAAGGATTTATTGAGAGCATGGTATTACCAGCGCTCCATGCTGCCTCAAAATAAACATCGGTTCCATAATAATCGTTCCTTCTCAGTTCGATATGAATTGATGAAACATTTATTGCTTTTGAAAAAACGAAATCCAGGTTCCCTGAGGGATCATAATTATTCTGACCTAAAGGGCTGGTAAGAAGCGCTGCCTCTGAGCCGGATAGTTGTGCAGCTAAATAATTAACGTTAATGTTTACACCAGGTATAAGAGTTATACTGCCGGAGGATGCAGTCCCGTAATCTATACCTTCCATATTGAAAGGCAGTGAATAAAGTGTTGTATAATAGCTATTATATGCAGGAAGACATTG
>DATFVA010000165.1:0-6814 GCA_035260565.1 Ignavibacteriaceae bacterium
TGTATATCTTACCTCTTGTTTCACCTGTCGTTAATTGATCTGCAATCAGTCTATCTGCAAGCCTTTCTGCATCCTCATATTTACCCATTTCATATTCTGCTTCAGCAATTTCAGCGAGTATTTCATTTCTTCTCTCTGCATTTTCAATTTTATTCAGGATTGATTCAAGTAAATCTTTCCCTTCTTCAAGTGATTGGAGGTAAATAAGTGCTTTCCCTTTTAGGATCTTTAGTGTTAATTCTTCTTCAGAATTCCGTGGTTCTTTTAATAATTCATCAATTAGTGATATACTCGCGTTCAACTCGCCAACCTGGAAAAGACAATCGCTTAAATTCATTTTAACTGCTCTCAGACTGTCAGATTTAAGAGGTAGTGTGCACAAGTGTTCGAGTACATTTTTTTCATAGGAGAGCGCTGATATATCCCTGGCTTTTTTTAATTCTTCCTTCAGGGTTTCATAGGTTTGTTCATATTTTCCGGCAAGTTCCCAGTGTCTTGCCAGCTCATTAGTATTAAAATAAGGAGTCTTTTCTGATATCAGGCCGGCGACTTTCAGGTGTGCTGCTGATAAATCTCCAATAGTTGAACATATGTACTCCTTTATTCCCTGGGAGGTAAACTGAACTGTTCCGAACACAGGGCTGTAATGAAGTATATTCGCTTCGGATAATTTTATTAGACTGCCGTTAAGTTTCCAGACTGATTCATCAGTCAACTTACTTATGGTTTCGATATCAGGGTTAACATTAAAGAGGGAAAGAAAAATTGCAAGATCCCTGCTGTCTGCATCAAGGTTATTGAACCTGAAACGGTATATATCTTCCTGACTTCCCTTTAAGATTGTATCCAGGCTTTTGTCGATTTTAAGAACCGGTCCGAGAGCAGTAAAATGGAAGATGTCAAGTACAATTAAGTCTTTTAAGAAAATTTCTATACTGCCCGGCAGAACATCGGAATACAGCATTACAGCCTTGCTGATTTCATCCTTTGGATAAAAATCTGCGAAGCTATTTTGAACAAACTCGTTTACCTGAATTTCTGTGAACGGGTTAAGATTAATAACCTGCAGGTTATTTAGAACCGTTGAATGGTAAATATTCGAGGATTCCTCTGTAAGTACGATTTTAATTTTACTTACCTGTAAAACCGGTATGAGCTGAAGAAAAATCTCGAGATCAAAATTGCTTAATAAATTAAAGTCGTCTATTAAGAGGGAAAACCTGCCGGCTGAAATCAATTTTATGATTACTGCTTTTAAATCATCAACAAGATTAATGCTCTTTCCATTCAGAATCCTTTTAGCTTCTGCTAATGTGCCTGTATCAATTCCGGCATAGATATTCTGCTGATACAAAATTCCTCTCAGCAGGTGCTGCCAGATATTATAGCCTGAATTCTGATCGGCAGAAATGAGCACGGAAGAGGAAAATTTATAATTCAGTTCCTGAAGGAGTGTACTTTTCCCTGCACCTTCAGCACCTTTGATACTAAGGACCTCACCGCTGTTCTCCTTTTCAATATATGTTGAGATTATTGAAAACGAGTCTTTCCGCCCGCTGAAAACAGGTATCCTGGTCCATTCATTTTTATAATTTTTAATGCTGGCAGGAGCGATTTCATTCATTATGCCAATTGAGGTATCAAATCTTTTATCTGCTTCTTTTGATAATAAGTTTTGAATTAAATTCAGCAGACCGATGCTGTAAGAGGAATCAGGAAAGTCAAATTCTTCATCAAGATGTGCTTTATAGATATTAAGCTGGTCATTATGCCTGAAAGGAAATTTGCCATAAACTATTTTGTATAATAAAATTCCGAAAGAATAAAGATCCACACGATGATCAATCTTTTCTCTCCTTAATATTTCGGGAGCTATGTATTCTGCAGTACCCTTCGCGGTTATGTTCCCGGCATCTTTAAGACTTGAAGTCAGACCGAAATCGATAAATTTAATAACCGGCTTTCCGTCTTTTTCTTTTATGAGAATATTTTCTGATTTCAAATCATAATAAATATATGCCGACTGATGCAGATAATAAAGAACAGAGGACACCTGGCAGATTACATCAATTAAGACAGGTTCCTGCTTCAGATCATTAAACTCAGTTAATTCGCAGCCTGCAAAATATTCAAGGGTGAAGAAGGGACTGTCTTTATCAATCCTGTATTCGCTATCATCCGGATCAAGCGAGACAACACATCCATAATCAAAGACGCTTATAATGTTCGGATGGTTCAGCCTTTTTAACAGGAAATATTCATCCCGGAACGACTTTCGTTCTTCCACTTCTGCAGCAGCAGACAGTATTTTTATTGCTGCCTGCAAACCAGGTCTAAGGATATCTTCGCACAGGTAAACGCTGCTCCTTCCCTGCCCGGCTTTCCTGATTATTTTATACCGGTCATTAATCATTCACTTATTCCAGGGTTATAATACAGATTCAATTCCCTGCCGAGGTTATTAGCCGTAAATAAAGTCAATACCAGTGTAAGTCCAGGAAAGAAAATCATCCACCATGCCTGCGACAGATATTCCTGTCCTGCTTCAATCATTGCTCCCCAGGAGGGATAGTTAAGCCCTGTTCCCAGACCAAGGTAGCTTAATGCCGCCTCAGCAAGGATAACATTTCCATATTGAAATATAAGATTGACAATTACCGGAGCGATGATTACGGGAAGAATTTCTCTGGTTAGTAATTTCCGGTTTGAAAGTCCTATCCTGGAAGCTGCAATAAAAAAATCCTTTTGTTTAATCGAAATTACCTCGCTGCGGACGATTTTAAATAAACTCATCCAGCCTGAAAAACCCAGGATAAATATTATTGTAAAGATCGAATTTCCAAAGAAAGTCAGAATAAGTATGATCAGGAAAATAACAGGTATTGATAGGAACATATCCGTAAAGCGGTTGAGAACTGTATCAATAAACCACCCGGAATACCCGGAAAGAAATCCAAAACTAATACCAAGCAGAAACGAAACTATAACTGCGCCCAGCCCTACAATCATCGATATCCTCGTACCGTAAACCAGCCGGGAAAATACATCCCTGCCATATTCATCAGTACCTAGTATAAAAATTCTCCGGCCCATCAGGGGGAGACCATTTTTAAATTCTATTTTATTAATTTCAGCCCTGGTTTTTATCCCCTTTTGAAAATAATAATATCCG
This sequence comes from Ignavibacteriaceae bacterium, assembly GCA_035260565.1. Classification (GTDB taxonomy): domain Bacteria; phylum Bacteroidota; class Ignavibacteria; order Ignavibacteriales; family Ignavibacteriaceae; genus DATFVA01. Next base: position 3,173 of record DATFVA010000165.1, read on the forward strand.
TTCTCAGCCTTTCTTATACTATCAATATAAATGGAATTGTCATTCAATAACCTGGATTCCACACTGTAAAGATCAGTCGCATAATTGCTGTATACCGGGTGAATCATTTTTACTTCAGAAAACGGGGGTAATAGTTTTGTGACGCCTATATTATTTTGAAAATCAGGTTCGGTAGTTGCAGCAAAAGGCGCGAAAATAAAGAATATAAATAATACTATAATTACTATAGAGGTGAAGTCCGCTGCTTTATCCAGAACCGGTTTGCCGCGCTTTCCGAAAAATAGGAAAACAACAAGTACAGTAAGGAAAATCAGTGAAAAGAAATTATCCGTAAGTGAAAAGTTCAGTGCGGATAAAGTATCAACGTGTCTGTCGAACAATGATCTTATAAAGGAATAGAATAAAACTGCAATCTCTGATAAACGGGAAAACCGTAAAACTATCAACAGCAGCAACGCAAAAAGTATAAAATGCCGGTTTTTAATTCTGAATTTCAATTACCCGGAGATTCCTTTAATTAATCTTTTATCAATTCTGGCTTTCACAATATCTGCAGCAAGGTTCGTGATGATGATAAAAATACCCGCTGTAAATGTACATCCAAGAACCAGGGGATAATCCCTGGTAAGTATAGCTGTAACCGTCAGCCTGCCCATTCCGGGCAGACCAAAAATCACTTCCGTTATTAAAGCACCGCTTAAAAGCAATCCAAGGTCAATTCCTGTTACGGTAATCAGGGGGTTCACAGCATTCGGAATGACGTGCCTAAGTGTTATCTCCTTTTCGTTCACGCCTGCGGCCCTCAGGTTCAGAATGAAAGGTTTCGTGTATATTTCTTCAAGGTTATCTCTTAAATACCTGTAATAAACTGCTATACCGCCGAGGCAGAGTGTAATAACCGGCAGGATTAAATGTTCAATATAATCCCAGAACCGGGCTGCAGAATCCATATCACTATGCTGGATCGACTTTAAACCAGAGGAGGGGAAGACGTTTAGTTTTTCTGAAAAAATATAGATAAGAAAAACCCCGGCAACAAAAGTAGGTATGGAATACAGCAGTAGTGTAAACTTTGAAATATATCTGTCCGCTCTGCTGTTGAGTCTGCTTATGGAAATGAAGGATAGCCAGAAGCTTAGAAGCAGCTGTACAATAACCACTATCAGGGCAAATATGAGAGTGAATGGCAGATACTCCATAATTACATCAAAAACAGGCTCCCTGTAATTATATGAAATCCCGAAATTTCCCCTAATCGAATTGAGCAGGAAAGCACTGTACTGCTCGGTGATCGGCTTATCCAGATTAAAGGATTCCCTGACCTTTTCAATAAGCTCTGGTTTTAACTGGGGAGAAATGAATTTTTGTTCGGGGCCGCCGGGGGAAATACGCAGCAGGACGAAAAGGAAACTTATAAGAAAAAATAAGATCAGTAGTGAGGATATTATCCTGTATAGTACTGCTCTTCCGAAACTTTCTTTCATGGTAAATTTATTACTCTTCCAGTTTCCAATTCCAGCAATGATGAATTACGCCAAGAGGATTGATATCTATATTTTTAATCCTTTTATTGTGAGCCGTTATATCGTCAACCCAATATAAGAATGTAACAGGTTCATCATTATGCATAATCTCCTGAAATTGTTTGTATAATTTTTTACGATTTTCCTTATCGGGGCTTTTCTCAATCTCATCGAGAATTTTGTCAATATCCTTATTTGAATAACTCTGGACATTAATAGGAGTGCTGTTGAATTTTGAATACCACATCATTTTGAGATCTATAGGTAATGCAATATACCAGCTTGCTATCCATGCATTAAACTTTTTGGAAAACAGATTATCCAGGAAGGTGTTTAATTCCATTGTTTGAATATTTACGTCTATACCAACGTTTTTCAAATCATTTTTCATTACCGTAGCTGAGTAATTCCTGAGGGGATTGCCGCCAGGTATAAACAGATCGAAGGAAAACTTAGTGCCATTTTTCTCCAGTACCCCATCATTATCTCTGTCCTTCCAGCCATCTTCGGCGAGAAGCTTTTTAGCCTCTTCAGGATTGTAATTATACGGTTTAATATCAGGGTTAATAACGTCTTTGAAAATAGGGGAAACAGGGCCTGCAGCCAGCTGCCCGAAATTATGAAGATACTCCTCAAGTATTTCCTGTTTATTTATCGCATATGATAATGCCTTCCTGACCCTTGCTGATCCGAAAAACTTATTGGGAACGAATTTCTCTTCCTTATTAAATTTTTCCGGATCAATATTATTCCACCCTATATACTCGTATTCCCTTCCTTTTACAGGGATTATTTCAATATTACCCTGCTTTTTGAGTTCCGGTGTATCTTCAGGTTTGATAAATTCACAAATGTCAATCTCTCCCTTTTTAAGCTGGGTTAGCCGCGAAGTATACCCGGGAATAATTTTAAAAATAACTTTGTCAATAATACCTTTATGATATAAGAAGGAGTGTTGATTGGCTTTAAGTGTTAATGTCTGATTTTTATCCCAGCTGTCAAGGACAAATGCGCCATTAGCAACAGGATTTTTATTTACATCTGAAGTTGCTACATCCTTCCTGTTAATTTTACCATATATATGTTCCGGCATTATTGGAAGATCGATATTGAATAATGTCGGATGGGAGTGAGGAAGAAATTCTATTCTTAACTGGTAAGGTGATAAAACTTCAAACGTCTTCGGAATATCAATATGCCCTGAGGAATCGGTATAAAATTTTTCAAAGCTGCCGAATAGCCGGCTGTCAATCACCGGATCGGAGAAAATATCAAAAGAAAAAACAACATCTCCTGCAGTCAGTTTTTTTCCATCAGACCACGTGATATCGTCCCGTAGATTTATCAATACCGAGGATGTATCAGCTGACCATTCCCAGTTTTTTGCAAGCAGCGGTTCAGAAGTTATTTCACCTTTTTCATCATTCCAGTCGTGACCGACCATTCCCAGATATAAAAGTTCAGAGATGCTTCCTTCGTCAACGCTGAAAGCAAACAATGGGTTTATTGATTCAACATCCTGGGCTATTCCCACAACAATATAATCTGTTGAAGTTGAACTTTTCTGGCAGGATGAGAAAAAAATTAAAGAAGAAAGAAATGTCAGAACATAGAGGCATCTTACTTGCATTAACTCTTCTCCTGAGAGTTGTTTAATAACTTTGCAGGTAATTTATTATTTTGTTTAACAAATAAAAAATAAAACTACGTTACAAATGCTTTCTGCAGATATAAAAGATATTTCTATCCTTCATGGGAAAGATGAGAAGGTATTACTAAGCGGCATGAGCTTCGTATTGGCAGACAGCAGTATTAATATTATCCTGGGGAAAAACGGAACCGGCAAATCAACATTAATCCGGGCTTTGACCGGACTGCTTAATAAAAATTTTTATAAAGTATCAGGCAAAGTTGAATATAATGGTTCCGATCTTCTTACTTTGCCTGAAAGTGAGTTATTGAAAATCAGAAGATCAAAAATAGGGTATGTTTTCCAGGACGCAATCAATAGTCTGGATCCGTTAAAGAATATTAATTTCTACTTTAAAAGATTTAAGAACGAACCCGAGGCAGATGCATTGTTAAATGGATTCCTGCTGCCCGGGAGAGCAGATCTTTT
>DATFVA010000166.1:0-6074 GCA_035260565.1 Ignavibacteriaceae bacterium
CTGTTAGTAAGATTATTTCAGATTATACCCGTGAAGCAGGCGTCAGGAACCTTGAGAGAGAAATAGCGTCCGTTTGCCGAAAGCTTGCCCGTGATATCGTTTTAAGTGAATCATCAAACGGAAAAATGAAAAAACAAACAAAGTTTGTTGTTGATGAGGACAAGATTGAAGATTACCTGAAAGTTCCCCGCTACCGCCATCAGAAACACATTTCAGAAAAAAGAGTCGGAAGTGTCACCGGACTAGCATGGACAAGTGTCGGCGGCGAACTGCTCAGTGTAGATGTTACTATTATGAATGGAGCTGAAAAGCTGACATTGACTGGACAACTGGGAAATGTTATGAAAGAATCGGCGCAGGCTGCACTCAGCTATATACGTTCTAATGCTAAAAAGCTGGGTCTGAATCCTGATTTCTTTAAAGGAAAGGAAGTTCATATTCATCTGCCTGAAGGTGCTATTCCTAAAGATGGTCCTTCTGCAGGCATAACTATGTCAATGGCTCTGCTGTCAGCGGTAAGCGGAAGACCGGCAACAAACGACGTTGCAATGACTGGCGAAATAACCCTGCGCGGTAATGTTCTTCCTATCGGAGGCCTGAACGAAAAACTACTCGCAGCTAAAAGAAATAAAATAAGCCGGGTTCTCATTCCCAGGGATAATGAGATAGACTTGAAAGAGATCCCTAATGAGGTTAAAGAAGGTCTGGAAATAATAACTCTTGACTATATAGAAGATGCTATCCCTTATGTTTTTCCGTCAATGAAAAAGAACGGGATAGTAAGAACAGCATCAAAAAGGAAGACTGCAGCAAAACCTAAGATAAAGAAGAGATAAGATTGCCGGATACTATAATTGTAAATAACGAACTTTCACTTGATGAAAAATACCAGCTTCTGGCTAAGCAGCTTAAGTCTTTGTTAAATAAAGAAGAAAATATTTTATCAAATTTATCCAATTTCACTGCGGCTCTTAAACAGACTTTTGGCAAAATAAGCTGGGCAGGTTTTTATTTGTATGACGGGACTAAACTTTATCTTGGACCATTCCAGGGAAAAGTTGCCTGTACATTGATAGAAATAGGCAGAGGGGTCTGCGGAACTGCAGCCGCAGATAGAAGGACAATTATTGTTGAAGATGTAGATAAATTTCCCGGACATATTGCGTGCGATCCTGAATCAAGATCTGAAATAGTTATACCAATAATTAAAAATAAGGATCTGTATGGAGTTCTTGACATTGACAGCGCACAGTTGGGTTCATTCAATCAGACAGATCAAAAATATTTAGAGGAATATTGCGCTTTTCTGTCCTCTGAAATAATTTAAGTTAATCATTCAGTAAAAAATTTAAATTTCTGATGGCATACATAGTAACTGCAAGGAAATGGCGTCCTCAAAAATTTAGTGAAGTTGTGGGGCAGGAGCATATAACTGCTACCCTTAAAAATGCAATAAAAACTAACCGTATTGCTCATGCCTACCTGTTTACGGGCCCACGTGGTGTTGGTAAAACCACAACAGCGAGAATACTGGCCAAGACCTTAAACTGTCTGAATCCGAAAGATGCCGAACCCTGTAATGAATGCGAAATGTGTAAATCAATTCTCAATTCACAATCCCTCGACATTATTGAAATAGATGGAGCCTCCAACAGGGGAATTGATGAAATCAGAACATTAAGAGAATCCGTTAAATATGCTCCAACGAAAGGGAAATATAAAGTATATATCATAGATGAAGTCCACATGCTTACCCGGGAATCCTTCAATGCTTTTCTGAAAACGCTTGAAGAGCCGCCAGGACATACAATTTTCATTTTCGCGACAACCGATGTACATAAAGTCCCTCTCACAATTATCTCAAGATGTCAGCGTTTCGATTTCAGAAGGATTCAGATGAATACGATCAAAGAACTTCTGACCAAAATTGCTGTGGAAGAAAAAATAGAGATCGATGATAAAACACTGACAATAATTGCACGGAAAGCCGACGGCGCTTTAAGAGATGCAGAGAGTTATTTTGACCAGGTAATATCTTTCTGCGGAAATAAAATAGATTCTTCTACTGTCTCACGTATGCTGAACCTTGTGGATGATGAACTCTTTTTTATGTTAAGTGATGCGGTCCTGGATAAAAACTTCAAAACTGTTTTCGAAGTTACAAAACTGCTTTACGAACACGGCTGGGACTTTGTTGATTTTATGGATGGTCTGACCGAACATTTCCGAAATATCCTCACCGTTATACTCACAGAAAAGACCGAATTGATTGAGACAGCAGAAATATATAGGGAAAAGTATATTAATTACCTGGGCAGCTTTACTGAAGGCGATCTCTTAAGGATCCTCAATTTCCTGAATAAAACCCAGCAGGAATTGCGTTACTCTCAAAATCAGAAGCTTAAAGTGGAAATCTCACTAAGTCACCTGATTGGCCTCGAAAAAACATCTACTATCTCAGAGATAATTTCAGGTCTGGCTGAAAAAAAAAGCCCTGAAATAAAAAGCGAACCCCAACCAATTTTTAAAATCGACATTCCAGAAAATAAATCTGCTGCAGAGAGTGCACCTCCTTCATCACCCCAAAAAAACTTAACAGATCCTAAATCTTATCAGTCAGACATTTCCGCCGCACCTAACCTGGAAAGTATTATAAATCGATGGGAAGGTTTCGTCAATCTGGTAATGAAAGAAAAGGCTTTAATTCTGGGGCCTTTTCTGAGCAGCGTGGAGATTAAGAACCTCAATTCTAATGCCCTTGAGTTGACTTCCCCGGATCCTTATGCAGCAAATATCGTGGAGAATGATAAGGAATACCTGGCAAAAAAAACTCTTGAATTTTTTGGCCGGAAGTTAAAATTTATAGTAAAATCAGGGATCAAACCCAATAAAGAGGATAAGCATCTTAAAATCAGTAAATCAAACGATTCCGCTGATGACCCTTATGTAAGGGCAATTATATCCGAACTGGGCGGGGAAATCATAGAGTAAAGCCTCAAAAAAGCTCAAAATGTAATTTTATTCTTATATTTGTATCTTATCTTTTTTGATAAATAATATGAATATGTGTATTTTAATAAATGTCCAAAAATTTGATTGTTGCAATTGATGGCCCTGCCGGGAGCGGCAAAAGCACTTCTGCAAAACTGGTTGCACAAAAATTGGGCTATCTTTATATTGACACAGGCGCTATGTACAGGGCCGTAACTTTTTTATCTATAAAAAAAAAGTTAGAGTCTGAAAAAGATATTGTCGAACTCGCTGAATCTGCCGATATTAAACTGAAGTTTGAAAAAGGTTATACCGAAGTTATTGTTAATAATATTAATATTACTGATGAACTGAGAACATACGAGGTTAACACCAAAGTAAGTAATATCAGCAAGATTGAGGGTGTAAGAAAAGCTCTTGTCAGAAAGCAGAGAAAATACGCTTCTAAAAATGTTGGAATAGTGATGGAAGGCAGGGATATCGGAACTGTTGTATTCCCTGACGCGGACGTAAAGATTTTTTTAACTGCTTCATTAGACCAGAGAGTAGACAGACGGGCGAAGGAATATGAAGATAAAGGGATGAATATCCCGGTTGATAACATTAAAGAGAACCTGATACAGCGCGACAGGATCGATTCAACCAGGCATGTAAGCCCTCTCATTAAAGCTGATGACGCCGTTGAAATAGATACATCTTCTGTGACGATTGAACAGCAGGTTGAATTTATATTAGACGAGATTAAGAAAAGAGAAAAGTTTATTAAGTCATCATAATTATCTTATGTTAAATTAAATATTTGCGGTTATGTTTTTAAGATGACTTGGAACATTTAACTGCAGAACAATTATTTATTTCAGGAGGATTAATGTCCGAAGAGACGAAAGAAAAGACCAGAGGAGTTGTAACAGCCAATGATTACGAAAAAGCTAAAAGAAACTTTCAGAATGAGGAGTACTCCCAGGAAGAATTCCTAACCCTCGCTAAACTTTATGCTGATTCTTTCAGAGATGTTAAAGAAGGTGAGCTGGTTAAAGGTAAAATAGTGCGGATTCAGAATGATAATGTTATCATTGATGTAGGATTTAAATCAGAGGGTTCTGTCCCTAAGAATGAATTCCGTGAAGATGAGGAAATTAAGATCGGGAATGAAGTTGAAGTGGTTCTGGAAAGTGTGGAAGACCAGGAAGGCAATCTTGTTTTAAGTAAACAGAGAGCAGATTTCCTAAGGATCTGGGAGAAAGTTGTAAATGCTCACGAAACAGGAGAAATCCTGCAGGGTAAAATTGTAAAACGTATTAAAGGCGGAATGGTTGTTGACCTTATGGGTATGGAAGCTTTCCTTCCCGGTTCACAAATTGATATCCGTCCAATCAGAGATTTCGATGCTTTTGTCGGTCAGACAATGGATTTCAAAGTTGTTAAGGTTAATATTCCAACCGAAAACGTAGTGGTTTCTCATAAGGTCCTTGTTGAAGAAGAAATCGCCGATCAAAGAAATGCAATCTTAGAAAGTCTTGAGAGAGGACAGATCCTTGAAGGAACAGTTAAGGCAATTACCGACTTTGGTGTTTTCGTAGACCTCGGCGGCGTTGATGGACTGATTCATATTACAGATCTCAGCTGGGGAAGGATTAATCACCCGAATGAAGTAGTTAAACTTGATCAGACAATAAAGGTGGTTGTCACCGATTTTGATGAAGAAAAGAAGAGAATATCCTTAAGCTTGAAAAAACTTCTCCCCCATCCATGGGAAAACATCGATGAGAAATATAAGGTCGGTGATAAAGTTTCCGGCAGGGTTGTTTCTCTTACAGATTACGGTGCTTTCATTGAAATAGAAAAAGGTATTGAAGGACTAATTCATAATTCTGAGATGAGCTGGACTCAGCATATAAAACATCCTTCACAGGTTGTTGCTATGGGTCAGATAATTGAAGCAGTTATCCTCAGTCTCGATAAAGACGAGAAGAAAATTTCTCTCGGTATTAAACAGCTTGAACCGGACCCATGGGAATCTCTTATGCAGAAGTACCCTGTTAGTTCCCAGCATTCAGGTATAGCAAGAAACCTTACTAACTTTGGTGTTTTCGTGGAACTTGAACCTGGAGTTGACGGCCTGGTTCACATTTCTGATCTGAGCTGGACTAAGAAGATTCGCCACCCCGGTGAAGTAGTGAAAAAAGGTGAAAGACTTGATGTAATAGTTCTTGGAGTAGATGTTGAGCAGAGAAAAATCTCTCTGGGACACAAACAGGTCCAGGAAAATCCCTGGAATAATTTTGAAAAAGTATACAATATCGGAACCGTAACTGAAGGAAAAGTTGTGAGGATCATAGAAAAAGGTCTGATCGCGGAGCTTCCTGAAAAAGTTGACGGGTTTGTGCCTACTAACCAGCTTGCTACTAATAAAATAAAGAACATTGCAAATCATTTCCCTGTTGATGATATTATTCCTTTGAAAGTTATTGAGTTCGATAAAGAAAACAAGAAAATCGTTCTCAGCACAATAGCTGCCCTCAAGGAAAAATCAGAACAGGAAATAAGAGAATATCTTGATAAACATAAACTCGACAGAGTTTCTGTTGAAGAAATAATGAATGCCGAAACCGGTGCAATAGATTCATCAGACTTCCCAATATTTGAACTCCCTGATGATCAGCGTCCGAACAGGCACGAAAATTCCTGACCGGGTTTCCCGGATATTTACTGAGCGGGAATAAGATCCCGCTCTTTTAATTTTAAATAAGAATTATCCAATTGAATAAAGTTGCACTACATACGCTCGGGTGTAAACTGAATTTTGCAGAGACTTCTACTATTGGAAATCAGTTCCTTTCCAGAGGATTCCAGGTAGTCGATTTCAAAGAAACTGCAGATGTATACGTTTTTAATACCTGCACAGTAACAGAAAATGCTGAAAAAGAATGCCGTCAGCTCGTGCGAAGGGTCCTCCGGCAGAATCCGGATGCTTGTATTGTTGTTACAGGCTGCTACGCACAGCTCCGTCCTGAAGAGATATCTGCTATCGAAGGTGTTGATGCAGTATTAGGCACAAGGGAAAAATTCAGATTATTTGAAGT
>DATFVA010000167.1:0-2368 GCA_035260565.1 Ignavibacteriaceae bacterium
CCCACCTTTACAGGATGAGCATTGAAAGTGAAAATTTCAACGTTCAGGATATAACTTTTGGAATCAGGGAAGTTCAACTTATTAATAATAATGAATTTTTTCTCAACGGGAAAAGGTTATTCCTGAGGGGAACGAATGTAATTCCCACCCAGTTTTTATCTGAATTAAATCTACAGAAAATACAGGAGCAGGTCGGGCTTATAAAAGAAGCGAATATAAATATCATAAGAATGCATGCACACGTTAACCGTTCGGAGTATTACGATGAATGCGACAGTCAGGGGATACTTGTCTGGCAGGATTTTGCGCTTCAATGGACTTATGATGAATCAATGGAATTTACAGCAAATGCGGTTTCGCAGATCAGGGATATGGTGAAGCTCCATTATAATCACCCTTCGATCGTATTCTGGTGCTGTCATAATGAGCCCGGGAATCAAAAAGAAACACTCGATCCTTTATTATATGAAGCCGTGAAAGGTGCTGACAACAGCAGGATAATAAGGATGGCCTCCAATTACGAGGAGCATCCCTATGACGGATGGTACTGGGGGAATAAAGAACATTTTGTTGCAAGGCCAATGGGTCCACTTGTTACTGAATTCGGTGCCCAGGCATTACCCGAATTAAAATCATTAAAAAAAATAATCCCGCACAAAGAACTTGAGAACCCTGCAGGACAAAGCTGGGCCTATCATGATTTTCAATATGAACAGACATTCAGTGTTGCTGAAGTCGACCGTGGAAAGAATGTAAAAGAATTCATTAATAATTCACAGGAATACCAGTCGGACCTCCTTAAGACGGCGATCGATTTTTACCGGCGGGGAAAAAACAAAGATATAACCGGAATATTTCAGTTTATGTTTATCGACTGCTGGCCTTCCATAACATGGTCGATTGTAGACTATTTCGGAGTGAAGAAAAAAGGTTATTATGCTGTTCAAAAAGCCTTTCAGCCTTTATATATTTCAGTTAATATCAGGCAGAAAAAATGTTTTGCCGGTCATAAGCTTAACATAGATTACTGGATCATAAATGATTATCATAAGTCATATGAATCCTGCGGATTAATTATTTCGCTTAGAGATGAGATCATTTACGACATTCCCGTTGAATTTATCAGCGGAGATTCCATCACTTTTTTTTACTGGGGAAATAATAACGTGAGACTACCTGAGAAGATTAAAACTGGAAGGTACAGGCTGGATTTTAAGCTGAAAAAGGATGAAGATATATTATCCTCGAATTCTTATGAAATAGAAATTGTGAAAAAAATATGAAAGGACCCAGGATTAAACTTTTTCCGGTTTATTTCATTATTCTACTGATCTTAACCTCTTCGGGCTGTGGGGACAAAAAAGACAGCGCAACAAGGCTCAAGTTCTGGGCTATGGGTACTGAAGCTGAATTTGTAACAAAACTCGTCCCTGAATTTCAGCGGCGAAATCCCGGAATAAAAGTAGATGTTCAGCAGATTCCATGGAATGCAGCCCAGGAGAAACTTGTTACGGCATTTGCCAGCGATAATACTCCCGATATTTGTCAGCTTGGAAATACGTGGATCGCCCAGTTCGCTTCACTTAATGCGATCATCAGTCTTGATAAATATATTGCTGATTCACCTTCAATTAATAAAGAAAACTACTTTACCGGCGTATGGGATACAAACATTATAGATTCCCTGGTATACGGGATCCCATGGTACATAGATACCCGCTTAATGTTTTACAGGACGGATGTATTCAAGGAAGCTGGATATGACGAACCTCCCAGGTCATGGGGGGAACTGTATGACCTGTGTAAAAAAATTAAAGCGCTCCACCGTGGAGAAGATAAGTACGCTATTTACCTGCCGACAAATGAATGGAACCCTTTTATAATGTTTGCACTGGAAAACAATGCAAGTCTTCTGAAAGAAAATAATACAAGGGGCAACTTTGATTCGAAAGAATTCAAAGAAGCATTCCGGTACCTGACAAACTTTCACAAGGAGAAACTGGCTCCCCTTGGTATTTCCCAGGTGACAAATGTGTATCAGGCATTCGTTGAGGAATATTTTTCAATCTATATAAGCGGTCCCTGGAATATAAATGAATTTAAAAAGTGGATGACAGACGATCTTGCAGGCAAATGGTCGACTGCACCGATGCCATCAAAGAACGGTGACCATTACCCTGGTGTTTCGCTTGCGGGCGGCTCAAGCCTGGTAATATTCAATAACTGTAAACATATACAGGAAGCCTGGAAGTTTATAGAGTTCCTTTCTGAAACATCAACACAGCTGGAGTTTTACCATCTGCTGTATAATCTTCCGGCTGTTAAAAAAGCGTGGGAAGACACATCTCTTGCAAACAATAAATATATG
>DATFVA010000168.1:0-9836 GCA_035260565.1 Ignavibacteriaceae bacterium
ATGATTGCCGGACTTGAGGAAATCACCGAGGGGGAACTATTTATTGACGGTAAAAAGGTGAATGATGTATCGCCAAAGGACAGGGACATTGCGATGGTCTTTCAGAATTATGCACTATATCCCCATATGAGTGTTTACGAAAATATGGCTTTTGGATTAAAGCTCAGGAAATTTGATAAAGTGGAAATTAAAGAGAGGGTGAACGAAGCTGCAAAGATATTGGGTCTTGAAGATTACCTGGATAGAAAACCAAAAGCTTTATCGGGAGGGCAGAGACAGAGAGTTGCAGTAGGCCGGGCAATTGTCCGTAAACCCAAAGTATTTTTATTTGATGAACCCCTGAGTAACCTTGATGCAAAGCTAAGGGTTCAGATGCGCACTGAGATATCGAAGCTGCATCAGACGCTGGGTGCAACGATGATATATGTTACCCACGACCAGACTGAGGCTATGACGATGGGGGATAGGATCGTTATAATGAAAGACGGTATAGTCAACCAGGTGGATACCCCATTGAAGTTATATAATAAGCCGGTTAACAGATTCGTTGCCGGGTTTATAGGAAGTCCTTCTATGAATTTCATCAAAGGCAGGATTGAGAACGGAAGTACACTGTCATTCAAAAGTTCCGGCAGCGAATTGAACATAGAATTAACCGGAACCAAATCGGACGTCATCAGGAAATATATCAATAAAGAAGTATGGTTAGGCATAAGACCGGAGGATATTTATGATCAGACAGCCGCCGGAAGGAATGATACAGCTATGAGAGAAGTAGTGCTTGACGTTGTTGAACCAATGGGGAACGAGATATTTCTCTATTTCCAGCTTGATAATGAACAGTTTGTGGCAAGAATACCTGCACGGGAAGAACCGCCGGCCGGCTCAAAAAGAAAGCTTACCTTTGATACTAATAAACTTCATTTTTTTGATGCAGAAACAGAGGCAGCTGTTATTTAAAGCTTTATACTCTGGTGTTCAAACTTATTGATGGCAAGCTCATCGAATATCTTTTTTATAAAATCCAGTCCGTAACGGTAAGCAAAGTAAACAAAATTAAGCTCCCTCTCCTGAAGATTTAAATTAGGAAAAAGTGCAGCACTTAATTTATCGATTTGCCGCAAGGTAACCTCGTGTTTTTTCTTCTGTGCCTCCAGCGCCTTCCCTTTTAGCTCATCGAGATAATGAGTGGTTTTCTGCCTATACTTTGTACTGGCATCGGCTATTGTTTTATCGAACTCGAACAGCCTTTCTTTCAGTTTATCATATGTAAGTTCAATCTCATTCGTTGTTCCCTTAAAAATTTCATCAAGGGAGTTCGGGGAAATTATTTCCATTACTTTATTTTTAAGCTTTTCTGGTTCAGTAAATATGTCAAGCGGTTCCAGATCATATTTCTCGAGCAGGGAGGATATATTTTTCTCAATCAAAGTAGCCGATGACCTGGGATAGATGATGGGAGGTTCAACATGGTAAATACTGTATAAAGGCATTACCTGGGCGAAATAGGATATTTCACCCGGGCCGCCGATATAAAATGCAGTAGGCAGCAGGTAATCCTGGCAGACAGGTCTAAGCAGAACATTTGGTGAAAACCTTGCAGGTTCCTTTTGGATCAAGTCCTGAAGCTCATCATATGTAAATTTCTTCCGTTTTCTTTTTAACCGGAAATCATTTTCTACGGGTTCAATCAGATACCGTCCTTCGTCGGTATGGTAAAACAGATTGATCGGGCGTACCTTAACCTGGGCATGATATTCTTCTTCAAGCTTAGCACTTACATGGACTAGTTTTTCAGAATGCTGTCTGAAGTCCGATATTTCTTTTTTGAAAATAGGGGTCAGGAGTTTCTTTACTTCTCCATCCTGGGGATCAAAAATCAGAAGTCCGTAAGAATCAAACAACCAGAATATCAGGTCACGGAATGCATCCTTAAAAGTTCTGCCTTCCGAATAAAACAATTTTATTTTTGAAATAATATCATCTTTAAACTCTGTATCCCTCAATTCCCGTGTAAGCTCATCAAAGAAACGGTTAATATCGGGATTAAGTTTCAGAAATCCCACACTCCCTTTGTTTTCCTCATCCGGAATTTCATCCTCATAAGATATCTTTTTAATATTATTATTTTCATCGATAATATTTATTGATTTTACTTCTTCAAAATCATGATCATCGCCTTCGAGCCAAAATACAGGGACGAAAGCAAAATCATCATAACGTTCGTTCAGATTATTACAGAGCTTTATAGCTGTAATTATTTTGTAAAAAGTATAGAGGGGTCCGCCCAGTACCCCCAGCTGCTGGCCAGTAACAACCGCAAGTGTATTTCTTTCTTTAAGTAGATCCAGGTTATTCGAAGTATTTTCGGAAAGTTTTTTGTCTGCATACTGTTTCCGCAATATTTCGTGCAGAAAGCCCCGGTTTTCACCATACATTTCAGCTTTTTTCTTGAAAAGCTTTATATATTCTTCCTTGTCGCGGAAATTATACTTATAGTAGCCCTTAACTCTATCGAAATTGTATAGGTAATCTGTAAACAACCGATGTTGATCGGGAAGATCAGCATAATTTATAAACATTCCTGCACCACGCTTTATTAATTTGAAAGGAAAAGTAAGAAAAACTGCTTTTCCTAACAAGCCGGAGTGAATTGATAGTGGGAATGGAATGTCGTACAGAATAATTATATGTCTCATCTTCAGACATTGACATTTTGTCATATGTAAATTTATTCCACAACATAAAAATGCGTTTTTAGCCTATTTTCGCACTGTCTCATTTTGAGTCCACCAGGCCTTTAAAAGGCCTCTAACCGGCCTCTAAATAGGGTATAAATAGGGCGACTGACATTTTGTCAATCCTGTATAATTTTTCTACACAACAATAGTCATTCAATAGTCATTCATTATTTTACGAGATGGGTTGATAGAAGGCAACTTTTTGTTAACTTCCTGCATTTATTTATTTTCTGAAACAAAATAAACGGATAGATGGAAATAAATCTGCTTAAATATTTTACTGCAGGAAGATTAGTTAATATTGTGAAAATATTGGCATCCTATAATATTTCCCGGGCAATAAGGAAACCGGTGATATGGGGGATGCCGGTAAGTTACTCAATCGAACCAACGAACCATTGCAACCTGAAATGTCCGGAATGTCCTTCGGGATTAGGCAGTCTTACCCGTCCACTGGGATTAATGAAACCCGAATTTTTTGAACATCTTGTAGATGAGATATGTTTGAAAGGGTTCTATCTTCAGCTGTTTTTCCAGGGGGAACCTTACATAAATAAAAACCTTCCGCAAATGATCCGGTATGCCCGGGAAAAAAATATGTATGTTTCTATAAGTACAAATGGTCATTTTATAAATAAGGATAATGCCGACGCCGTACTTGATTCAGCCCCGGATAAAATAATATATTCAATAGACGGACTTGATGAAGAATCTTATCAGAACTACAGGGTCGGAGGAACATTTGCACAAGCCGATGAGGGACTTCGTGCACTAACTGAACGGAAAAAATTAAGGAAGCTCAGTAAGCCTTTTGTTGAACTACAGTTTATAGTGATGAAGCAGAATGAGCATCTTACAGACAGTGTAATTGAATACGGGAAATCAACCGGCGTTGATAAGGTAGTATTTAAGACAATGCAGGTCTCCACCTATGAAAATGCACTGCACTTTCTACCGGTGAACAAAAAATTCAGAAGATATGAAGTCGGCGATAATTCATTCAGAGTAAAAGGCAAGATCAAAAATCAATGTTTTGCATTATGGCGTACATCTGTGATTACCTGGGACGGCAGGGTAGTTCCATGCTGTTTTGATAAAGATGCTGATTTTGAAATCGGGAAACTGAACGGGAGATCATTCCAGGATGTATGGAAATCGGATAGTTACCGGGATTTCCGGCAGAAGATACTTGACGACAGGAAGGGTATAGGTATGTGTTCAAATTGTACAGAAGGGATGAATATGAACATACTTGAAGTGGAGCAGTAATGGCGGAAGCTATCATTGCAGTAAAAAATATTTATATAAAGAACAGAAACCTTTTTCTGATACTCCTCAAGATAATAATATCCGCGGGACTGCTTACCTTCATACTTGTTTCAGTTGATATTAAAAAGGCTGTTTCTGTTTTTACAAGTGCTGATAAGTTTCTGCTGCTCCCGGCTTTCCTTCTGGGTTTTCTAAATATATTTCTACAGTATTCAAAATGGAAGCTTGTATGCAGCTCTTTATTAAATGAAAATAATGCCGGTAAAATAATCACCTCACTTTTTTATGGCTTCTCAGCCGGCTCTTTTACTCCCGCAAGAATCGGAGAATATATCGGCAGGGCTGTTCCTTTTTCTGATAAGTCCCTCATCGAAATTGCCTCAGCTGTATTTATCGATAAAATGTTCAGTCTTTTTATTGTTCTGATCTTCGGAGCATTTTCATTCCTGCTCTTTATGAAATCCGGAGTTATTACCATATCGGCATTTATTGTCCTTACTGCTTTATTGTTGTATTTACTTAGTAATGGGCTCATCATTACAATCAAAGATTTTTTATCACGCTGGAAGTGGAGCAGGAACATATTCTCCAGCCTTGCACTCTTTAAGCAAATGAATAACAGGTTCAGACTGAAACTGAGTATTTTGTCTTTATTGTTTTACCTATGTTTTATAATTCAGTTTGCACTTCTGGTTAGTGCATTTTCACATCATTATAATCTGCTGAGCTATGTATGGACAGGCAGTCTTGTAATGTTTGCAAAGAGTATAATACCCCCGATATCATTCGGCGAGCTGGGGATCAGGGAAGGTGTATCAGTGTATTTTCTGAAGCACATCGGTGTAACAGCCGCCGCAGGATTTAATGCTTCCATATTTCTCTTCCTGATTAATATCCTATTCCCGGCTCTTATAGGGTTAATTTTTCTACTGAGAAGAAAATGATAGTCCTCCTTCTTATTTTTTTAATTCTGCTTATTCATTATGGATATTTCCTGCTGAAAATTCTAATCGGACTGAGAAAACTTTCTCCGTCTGTGATGAACGGAAATTCTCATCATTTTATTTCGGTTATAATCCCCTTCAGGAATGAATCAGAAAATATCTTAAAAAGTCTCAGAAGCATTGAAGGCCTCAACTACCCTGAAGAAAAGTTTGAAGTAATTTACGTAGATGACAACTCCACCGATGACTCTTTTGAACTGGCTGAATCGGGGAAAACAAAAAGCAACACAAGTGTACTCAAGCTGCCCTTCGAGGCAGCCGGACGGGGAAATAAGAAATATGCCATTCAATACGGGATAGACAATTCGAAGGGTGATATAATAGTTACCACCGATTCCGATTGCATTCATCACAAAAACTGGCTGCAGAATATAATCAGATGTTTTGACAGCAGGACTGCGTTTGTTGCGGGACCAGTTGCATTCACCCGTAAAACGGGATTATTTTCGGAGTTGCAGGAACTTGAATTTGAGGGACTGATACTTGCGGGCGCCGGATTAATTGGCGCCGGGAGTCCTGTTATCTGTAACGGAGCCAACATTGCTTACAGAAAAGAAGTTTTTAAGGAAGTCGAAGGGCTGAATGACAACCTGAATCTTTCTTCGGGTGATGATGAATTCCTGATGCAGCAAATCTCCAGCCAGACTGATTACCTTGTAAAATTCTGCGCAGAAAGGGAAGCCGTTGTATTGACAGGTTCAAATACGAACCTGGGGGATTTCTTCAGCCAGAGAAAGCGATGGGCAAGCAAGAGTTTATTTTATAAAGATCGAGGGCTGATAATCCAGCTAGTGCTGATCTTCCTTTTTTATTCAGGATTATTTGTCCAGACATTTTTAATATTAGCAGGTCATTACGAGTTTCTGATAACCCTGGTTTTTAGTTTGGTAATTAAAATTCTTCCGGAATACCTAATTATTAAAAAAGGGGAACAGCTTTTTTTCTCAAGAAAAAAGAATTCTGTTTTTGTTATAACAGAAATATTGCAGGTTCCTTACATTATTATTACCGCATTTGCAGGTTTATTCGGCAGTTTTACGTGGAAGGGCAGGAACATTAAGCGGTAACTTATTGTACACTTAATAACGGTTTTGTATACAATATTAGACAAACAAATCTTTAGAATTCTTCTGATTTTGATTAAAATAAGCATTTATTATATGGTATGATCATTGGATATTAAGCTGTGTTCTAAAAAAGCGAGGTCTAAAATGAAAAAGATATTCTTAATAGCAGCACTAATCATCACAGGTTTGAGTTTTCAAGCCAAAGCCCAGGATTCATACGACCGGGGCTACGATGACAGTTATAACTACGGCGGTTATAATAACAATGATGGTTTCGGATATTTCTATACTACATTATCACCGTATGGTTCATGGATAGAATTCGGAGACGGAGTATATGGCTGGCGGCCTAATAATATGAGAATGGGCTGGTCTCCCTATGCAAACGGCCGGTGGATATGGACCTCCGACGGATGGTATTGGGATTCATACGAACCATTCGGTTTCATAGTCTATCACTACGGAAGATGGTATTTTGATGATTACTATGGCTGGACCTGGATCCCCGATTATCAATGGGCCCCTGCGTGGGTAGAGTGGAGATACGATAACGATTATATCGGCTGGGCTCCGCTGGCTCCATATGCGGTATTCTCAATCTCCATAGGAATCCATTATACCCATACATATTATACACCTTATTCACACTGGCAATTTGTTAAATATCATTACTTCTGTGATCCATACGTTGGCAAATATTATGCAGGTCCAAAATATAAATACAGAATCTACTCAAGAACCAAGTACAGAAACGACTATGGATACAGGAACGGAAGAGTTGTTAACCGCGGTATCGATGTCAACACAATCAGAGAGAGAGGTAAAGTTGATATCCGTGAGCGCAGAATAACAACAGTATCACAGGTTAGAGATATAAACGACAAGAACAGAGTAACGGACAATGAAATAAGAACTTTTATCCCCGACAGGAAGAATTTTACTAATGCCAGGGTTAAAGATGTTAAGATTGAAAGAACCAGCAGGAAGACTGCTCTTGAAACTTCTAAACTTGAATTCGGAAGAACCAATATAGACAGAAAAAGTACTCCTGTACAGAGACAGACTGAAACGAAGACCAATACTGAAGTAAACAGGAAACAAGATATCCGTACTACTACTACTCCACGTGAAAATGTAAAACAGAACAGGAAACCGGTGGAAAAAAGAGTAGTGCCTGATACACGGACTAAAACACCTGATAGGAAAGATGTAAGAACTCCGGTTAAACAAGCGCCTGTAAAAAAAGATACACGTACAGTAGCACCTGATAGAACATCTCCTCCTAAGATTGAGAAGAGAGTTAATGAAAGAATTCAGCAGAGTACTCCTCCACAACAGCAAACAAAGGTTAATACTCCGCCCGTTCAGAAAAGAACCGAAGTAAGAGTTAATCAGGCTCCGGTTCAGAAAAGAACTGAAGTAAGAGTAAACCAGGCTCCGGTTCAGAAGAGAACTGAAGTCAGGGTAAACCAGGCTCCTGCTAAGAACAATGGATCAGGAAGGAACACTACAGTTCAACGACAAACTAATGACAGAACAAAATCTGAAACAAAAAGAGAAACTAACGGAAAGAGCCGCAGATAACTCCCTCGTTTCTTTGGCCCTCTCCTCCGACAAGTACCGGTGTTAAAACCGGTACTTTTTATTTTAAATCTTTCGCAAATAAAAAAAATTCCGGCAAGCCTCATTATTTAAGGATTGGTAAATCATACATATTCTAAGAATCACTGGTCAGACCCGCACGTCTGCCAAGTGTGTGAGATCCCCAGTTTATTGCGAGGAACGCTGTTTCACTCATCATCCAGCTATTTATGGATTATATACCATTTTTGTGAATACGTTTATCACAAGTGAGAATAAAATAATTAATCCATCAAAATTAGGGGCAATTTTCCATAAATAATCACTAAATGAGAGGATTTATTGAATTAAACTACCCTTGCCAGTGGCACATTTTATGGGTATTTAATACGTTTGTAATAGAATTCTAATTCAAATTGGTTAATGGAGAAAAATTAAATGAAAATAAGTAAAGAGGAAGCTCTTGAATATCATAGTCAGGGCAGGCGCGGAAAGATTGAAGTTGTTGCAACAAAGCCATGCCTGACTTCAAGAGATCTGTCATTAGCTTATACTCCCGGGGTAGCAGAGCCTTGCAGAGAGATAGCAAAAAACGATGATGACGTCTATAAGTATACAGCAAAAGGCAACCTTGTAGCTGTTGTTTCAAACGGAACCGCAGTTTTAGGTTTAGGAGATATAGGGCCTCATGCGGGAAAACCTGTGATGGAAGGAAAGGGCGTATTATTTAAAAGGTTCGCCGACATTGATGTATTTGATATCGAACTTAAGAGTAAAGATCCCAAGGAAATTATCCGTGCAGTTCAGCTGCTTGAACCGACATTCGGCGGGATCAACCTGGAAGATATAAAAGCACCGGAATGTTTTGAGATAGAAGAGACGCTTAAAGAAACAATGAACATCCCTGTATTTCACGATGACCAGCACGGAACTGCAATCATCTCATGTGCTGCTTTAATCAATGCTGCTGAAGTTGCCGGGAAGAAACTGGAAGATCTCAAGATAGTTGTCAATGGTGCAGGTGCTGCGGCAATTTCCTGCTGCAAACTTTATATGATGGCCGGGGCACGCAGAGAAAACATACATATGTACGATTCCAAAGGACTTATTCATAAGGGCCGAAAAGATCTCAACAAGTACAAGGAACTATTTGCACAGGATAAAGATTCCGGTTCCCTGGCTGATGGTATGGTTGATGCCGATGTATTTATAGGATTATCCATCGGAGGCGTCGTTTCAAAGGATATGATCAGGGTTATGGCTAAGGACCCGATCGTGTTTGCTATGGCGAATCCCGATCCAGAAATTACCTATGAAGATGCAACCGAGGTACGCAAAGATATAATTATGGCTACCGGCAGAAGCGATTATCCGAACCAGGTAAACAATGTGCTTGGATTTCCTTTTATATTCAGAGGAGCCCTGGATGTAAGAGCTTCGGCTATAAATGAAGAAATGAAGATGGCTGCAACCAGAGCGCTTGCGCAGCTGGCAAAGGAAAAAGTACCTGAGATGGTTCTGAGTGCATACGGCGGAATGGATTTTGAATTCGGACGTGATTACATTATTCCCAAACCATTTGATCCCCGGGTTCTGTGGCATGTTGCACCTGCAGTTGCCAGGGCAGCTATTGAAACAGGCGTTGCCCGCGAACCCATAACTAACTGGAATGCATACCAGGATGAACTGAAAGAAAGGCTCGGACTATCAAAAGAAGTAATCCGAGTGATGATCAATAAAGCAAAAGAGGACCCGAGAAAAGTTGTTTATCCTGAAGGAGAAGAAGAGAAAATTATAAGGGCCGCTCATGCTACTTTCACCGACAACATTGCCTTTCCGATCCTCCTGGGAGATGAGTTCAATATAAGGAAAACAATAACCGACCTTGGATTTGATCAGAATGAATTTAAAATAATTGATCCGGCAACAAGCACAAGGCGTGAAGTATATGCAAATGCCTTCCACAAGAAACGTCAGAGGAAAGGTGCTACCCCGAAAGAAGCTAAAGATCTGATGGGGGATGCAAATTATTTCGGATCGATGATGGTTGAGATGGGCGATGCAGATGCACTTATCAGCGGTTTGACTTCCCATTATCCTGCAACAATTAAACCTGCATTGCAGTGCGTTGGAGTTAAAGAAGGATTCAAGGTGGTCTCAGGATTGTATATTGT